>CAZLOL010000201.1:0-6901 GCA_964561045.1 uncultured Ignavibacteriaceae bacterium
ATTTAAAACTTTTTTGGTTCTGGCTATGCCAGTTTATGATTTAAACGATTTAATTTATCTGTTATTAAATCTGTATCAATATCAATTATGAGTTAATTCTGAAAAACCCGCTTAGATCAATCAGGAGAAACAATTCCGTGCGTCCTATTAAAATATATTTTAAAATTTATAGCCGTTTACTCTTGTCTTAACTGATATTTTTTAAATTCTTTATGGTAAAATATTAAATATAAAACTATTTTAAAATATCTATGTGTTGTTTTTAAAGTCAATCAGGAAATGCTCTTGCAACAAAATTTGCAGAATTATTATAAGTAATGATCAGATCTGTAAGATCTGTTATTCTGTCTCCGTTAATGTCCGTAATCAGATATCCTGAAGAAAAATTGCTTGCCTCATTGTATATCTGAAGCAGATCTGTCAGATCTACTGATCCTTCCTGATTCACATCTCCGCTGTATATGCAGTACTTTCCATCCTTAAGTATCAGATTATCACCGAATGCTTTGTCTGCAGAAGAGGTAAAATCGTAACTGTAAGTAACTCCCGTTGAGACTGTAAGAGGTGTCTTGCTCCAGGTTTCAACTGTATTCCTTCCTTGTAATTGCAGATAATACATTCCTGCCGGAGCATTAACAAAATTAAATGATCCGGTAAAATCAACTGAATCAATTACGGATCTTGCTGAATCTATAATTAAATAAGGTGAAACGGAATTTCGTAAATAAGCTGTCATTGTGTCTCTGATGTTCAGCTTACTGCTGACTGAGTTGTAATATCCTTCCGCAATGGCTGTAATGTCAATTGTAATCGGCAGTATTGAAGGAACGTATATATCATCAAATACAAGTGAGTCATTAGAGCTTGTTGCATGATTCCATAATGTTCCCAGATATGAAAGAGCAGAAGAAGTATAACTGTTATCAGCCGCATTTCCAACCTGATTCAATGTATTTCTCGGATCCGGCTGAGGAAAACCTGAAGAGCTGCTGTCTACAAATAAAGACCAGATATTCCCGGCAGATTCATATATAACTTTTATACTGAGATACTGATTTGCATAATCACCGCTTGAAATAATATTTGTAAATTTAGAATTCCCGTTTACTCCTCCGGTGAATTTCGCAAGTCTCACGGCATCAGTGCTGCCGCTTTGACCAATTACGACAGCATATCCGTTCCCGGAAGTTATGTCATTAGTTGTCTTTCCTATAATAAATGCGGCTCCATAATTATTGGCATCAAAACCTGACGGATCAGATCTTGATTGTCTTAAATTAATTGCCCAGACTAACTGACCTGAAGTTGAGTTATATTGCGCCGGGTAACCATTGACATTTCCTAAATTGACATAAGCAAACTCTCTTCCGGCAGTTGTACTTGCCATTTTGGAACGGTTATTGTTTAAAATTATTGATGATGGATTGACAGTCTCTGATTCCTGCCACGGAGCAATTTCCGGAGGCAATGTTGAACCGAGCAGAGTATTGTTTGCTCTGTTAAAATGATCCATCAGAACAGAGCCGGAATTCTGTGAAGCTCCTGCAGTAAGAGCGTTATCAGACGGAATTGTGCCGTCAGTTTTATAATTTATCTGTGATCCAGAACCGTTATAAGAATAGATCCTGAAATAATAATTTGTACTTCCGTATAAACCGCTGAATGAAAATTGATCCGATGATGAATAATTAATGTTTACTGCGGCATTTCCGTCTGCTAAATTTGTGTCATTTGAATATATTGTACCATCTGAAGGAGTGGAAAATGTATTGCTGTTGTTTGCTAGAAGTAAGTATCCTGAAGGGACCTGAATCCCCGGAACAGCGTCAGTCCAGCTGAGCTGAAGAGAATTTGAAGTGATATTACCCGATGCAAAATTAGTTGCATGGTTTGATGGTTCTACTGCCAGAACTGTCTGCATCGTAGCATTAGTTCGCTGAAAAGTACCGTCGATCTTGTAATTTATCAGATTACCTGTTCCGTTATAGGAGTAAATTGTAAAATAATAATTTGTATTTTGAATCAGATTATCGAATGTATAAGTATTTGCATTTGCATAAGGAATATTCATCACTGCATTTCCGTCTGCCAGAACTGAATCATTGTTATAAGTTGAACCGTCAATTGGAATAAAGTAATTATTTTTATTGTAGGCAACAATTAAATATCCGGAAGGAAGCTGTGCACCTGTTGCATCATTCCAGTTGAGTGCAATACCGGAACCATTGGATGAAGATGTAAATCCTGTCACATGGTTTGATGGTTCTGATGAATAAACGGGATTTAGTTTTGTAAGATTATAAAAACTGATGTAATTAATGTATTCCGGATGATCTACAAAGGGATTTCTGTTCTGCTGTATGGACTGTATATAATTATTTCTGTCCACTTCCCATTTGTCCGGCGGATCCTGCCTGTTCCATTCCAGCAGAACTAAAGTATCCTGCGGAGCTTCGCTGAGTGAAGGAAGAGAAGTATTATTAAGCCAGTTGAAATTCCATGTGTTACCGGCTATGCCGTCATATCTTGCCATCATATAAAACAATGATCTTGCTGCATCACCTTTGTGACCGTCACGTGGTTCGTAAACTATCTGCCCTGCTGCGTTTGTTCCGACTTTTCCTTCCATGAACTGATAAGTCACATTAACAACTATGCCGAACGGATGATTGCTCCTTCTTCCGTTTGCATTGTTCTGATGGGTTGGAAATAACTGATACTGATCGGAATACTGATCATTGCTTGTATTAGGAAATGTCGGCATCCAGCTGTGAGCAAATGTATGCTCCCTGCTCATTGTAGTCCAGGCGAAAGTACCGGTATAAATAAATTCATAATTTGTATATACACAGAAAACCGACCGGGTTCCGTTACCGTTATCCCTGGATGCAAAATTGGCTATGTTTGTTTCATCAAAATTATCATATGAAATTCTTGTATAAGGACTCCTTATGCGGTTTTCCAGATCAGTAATGAAAGAAGGAAGGGAAACTGATAAAGAATTATAATATGTACCTCCGTCTGAAAAGACATTGGATATAAATATAAACAGCGTGATTAGAGTAAAAATTGATTTTCTTAAATCCGGAATAAATTTTTTCAAATTTTTCTGCTTAATAATAAATGCAAGAGAAAGTAAGATAAATCTTATTTTTCCTGCATTGATTTAATTTAACTGAGTTTACAAAAATATGCTAATTGTACAGTAATATCAACTGTAAATAACTCTTAATAATTCAGTATTCTGGAAGCGATCATTTACCGGAACGAAGATAACACGAGATAGGCTGATATTGCGGATGCCCGCTGTATTTCATCACATCCGTCCAAAACGATTTAAAATGTTTGATATAAATTATAAATATGGAGAGTTCCTGCACATTGACCAGCAACCCCACCCCCCGACCCCAAAGCCATTAAGTTATGGAAAGAAACTTCCGAAGTCTAAATCTAAAACATAAATTACTGAAGCGCAATAAAATAGACTTCGGAAGTTTTTCACACCTTAGATGCTTAACTTAATGGCATTGTCCCTGACCCCCGACCCTTTGAAGAGAGTGTCTCAGAACTTTGATTTAACCACCAGGACACTAAGGCACAAAGAATTAAAAGTTTGATATCAAAAATATTTGTGTCTTTGTGTCCTAGTGGTTTCAATAGAATCCAATGACTTGAGACAGTCTCTGAAAAACAAAAGGGGAGAGAGAGGTCAAAACACCTCTCATGTATACTTCTCTTTTCAAAAAATTTGGTTTCCAATCTCAGTTTGTAATTCTCTCAATACAATTGAATTAACTGAATTCATTTACAAACTCAATCTATAATTTGAAAAGATAAACTTTCTTTCTCCCCTCCCCTTTTTTTTCAAAGGGGAGGGGACGGGGGTGGGGTTGTTTCAAGAAAGCTGATATTTCGGATGCCCGCTGTATTTAAAATAAAACAATAAAAATGAATCTATGCAGTTTGTTTCAAATTTAAATTTCATCTTATGAAAAAAATGAAAGCCGGATGATCTATCATCAACCGGCTTTCTGATTATTGCAAAACTATTTCACTGATTTTTACGGAGGTGTAATTACAGTTACAAAATTTGTAGCATTATTGTATGCGACTAAAACATCCGTGAGGTCGACAAAATTGTCACCTGTCAAATCCGTTTTAACATATCCTACCGTAAATAAATTTGCAGCATTATATGTCTGAAGTACGTCTGCAAGGTCTACGAATACATCTCCGTTTACATTTCCGTTGGGCATACACCATTTTCCTGAATTGAATACCTGATTGTTGCTGTATGCCTTATTAGCTGCTGTTGTAAAATCGTAAGTTATTGTTGAATCAAGCTTAAATGCAACACCTGAAGCACTCCATATCTCTATAGAATTTCTGTGTTTTACATTTATATACTTTGTTGCTGTCCCTGTATTTATAAAAGCAATACTGGCATTTCCTGCAGGACCGAGAAACACTTTGGATGAGTCAGTTATTGCATATGGAGAAGTTGTGTTTCTTAAATAAATTCTGGCGGTATCCTGCACCATTGAAGTCCCGTTCCAGAACCCCTGAATTATACATGTAAGATTTAAATATGAGATTCTGTTGGCAAATGGTGATGTGTTGAACTGAATTCCCCAGGAATTGATTCTCCCGGTATCTGCAGTTCCTCCGTCATCTGCAACTCTTAATATCCATTTCCCGAGTGTATAATCTCCACCGAAAGTATTGAAAAGGTTTCCTTCCGGTCTGATAGATGGTGAAAATGATGTATATGCAGATGATGTTACTAAATTAACTGCCTGATCATCAAAGATCGTGATCAGATTATCGTTTGCTCCTGCTGTGACACCGTCTGTTGACAGTATCACGGTTTCACCATTTGGAGCAATAAGAGAAACATCCAGATTTGTTTCATCAGTATGGTTGATCGCTACAAAAACATTAATGTCATTTATGCTGGCATTATATGGAATGTTGAGTGTGTCATCAGTTGACCCGGTACCTCCTGTAAGAGGAACCCTTTTATTTGATGTTCTGATATTGAATCCTTCCGTAAAATTTTTTGAATCTTCACGGAGCATTGGTGATACCGGCGGGTTGGCAGTACCTCCGGTGTGACTAAATATCGCATTGTTCCTGAAATAAAGTCTCGGTCCTCCGTCAGCATTGTCAACAGATGAACCATCCAGATTATAGCAGACATTTGATGATGCCGCATTCGGCTGATTTACTGAATCTATTGATCTGTATAAATAACTGTTGATCTGCTCGCTCGTCTTTGCATAATTTGCAATTCTGACTTCATCAATGAACCCTGTAAAAAAATTATCGGCAAAGCTGACAGGTTTGTCGCATCCGATTAAAAGAGAATCAGTATTGGTTCCGATTGCTCCGGATATAGTGGTAAATGATGTATCTAATACTCCGTTTATATAAATAGAGGTTGTTGTTCCGTTGTAAGTTGCAGCTATATGCGACCACCGGTTTTGAAAAATGACTGCATTACTTACTAATATTGATGCTCCTCCTTTTGGATTAAATTCAACTTTACCGCTTGTATTTAAATTCAGCTTGTAAGATGTAGCAGACTTCTTCGAAATTATTGCAGGATTATTTAAATATGACTTTGGATAAACCCATGCTTCAAGTGTAATCTGAGATGAAGGACTTACAAGTGAATTACTCGGACCGGATATGTACGCATTTGTACCTGAAAAACTAAGACATTCATTTGGTGAAATTGTAGTATACTGATTGCCGGTTTGACTGACGGCTGTTACGTTTCTTCCTGTTCCGTTATTTCCGTTGCCTGTCCAGTCAAGCGTGCTGAATGTCGTTCCTCCCGAATGATTTTTCTGAAACGGTAATGACATAACCAGTGATTCGTATAGTCCGCCTGATGTATTAATTGTGGATCTGAAATTACGTGAAATCTCAGCCGCTGTAAGCGCTCTGTTCCATAGTCTGACTTCATCCAGCTGACCAATATAATTAATTCCGCTTCCGGCAATCCCAATAAATAATGAATCAGAATTTGAAGTCGGAGCTGCTACGCCTACTACTGCAGCAACATTTTTGACACCATTAATGAATATTGCAAAACTATCTGTTGCTGTGCTGTATGTTGCAGCAACATGTGTCCATGTATTTACTGCAATTGACGCAACACTTGTTGCTCTTAAAACCCCGTTGGTATAAATCGTTATTTTACTTGTACTGCTGATCCTTACAGCATATCTCATAGATACGCCTAATGCTGAACCCTTTGAGATGATCCCTCTTTCCAGGCCGGATACATTTGAACTGTTCACCCAGGCTTCAGCCGTGAAACTTCCGGTTATGTCTGTCCCGGCTGTGCTTGGAACAGAAATGTAACTTGTGTTGGATCCTGCAAACTGGCAGGTCTGATTCCAGAACATCTGCGCTCCGGATTCATTGCCGATGAGCATCATTATGATCAGGGCAACGGATCTGAAATTTAGTTTTAGATAATTCATTTTTTACTCTCCTTTTTTTTAAATGATTTATTTTTTCAATCTTTACAAAAATAGAAGGTATATGTATAAACTAGCAAAGAAATTTTTTTCAAAAAATCACCACATTCTGAGTTAAGTTAAAAGTTGAAGGTTGAAAGTTAAATGCAAAAAGCTGAATAGTATTTGCTAAAAGTTGAAGTTAGAAGTTGAAGTTAGAAGTTAAAAGCTGAAGGTTGGAGGGAATAAAGCCAGGAAATTTTTATTTTAACCCGCATTTTTTAAATAAGGAAATTTTCAAATGAACAGCATTTGGAATTCATGCTAATAAGTCCGAATCATATGAATCTTATGAATCTTACAAATCTTATGAATCTTACAAATCTTATGAATCTTACGAATCTTACAAATCTTATGAATCTTATGAATCT
>CAZLOL010000202.1:0-6897 GCA_964561045.1 uncultured Ignavibacteriaceae bacterium
AATTTTCTTACCATTTTGAGTAGAATTTAACTTGTAAGTGAGTAAATAGTAATAGTAACTGTCTTATAATTTAACAATAGAATGAGTATTTTGAAGATTAAATAAAATTTTTATAATTAAACATTTTAAAATAAATGAGAAGAGATATAACAAAGCATTACAGTCCGATACTTAATAAAGAAATGGATATAGTTGCTTACGGAGATTATGGCTTTGCTTTATTGTTGTTTCCTACTGCAGCGGCTGATTTTCTTGAGTATGAAAGATTTCAGATGATAGAAACACTGAAACCTTATATAGACGGGGGAATGATCAAAGTATATTCCATCAACAGCATCAACAATGAAAGCTGGCTGAATGAAAATATGGATCCCCGGGATAAAGCGGTCAGACATGAACAATTCAATAATTATGTTTTCAATGAAGTTGTACCTTTTATTTTTGAAGACTGCAACGGAAAAGTTGATATAATTACCTGCGGAGCATCTCTCGGCGCACTGCATTGTGCAAATTTATTTTTTAAAAGACCTGACTTGTTTGCCGGAACAATAGCAATGAGTGGTTCATATGATCTTTCTGATTATTCAGACGGATATTTCGATGATTTATGCTACTTTAATTCACCAATGCATTATCTGCCTAACCTTGAAGATGAAAATATTCTTAATGAAATGAGAAAGAGCAAACACATTCATATTCTTACAGGACAGGGAAATTATGAAAAACCTAAAGCAACAGAAGAAATATCGGCAATATTAAATTCAAAGAATGTTCCGAATGATGCAGAGCTTTGGGGATTTGATGTTCCTCACGACTGGCCGACGTGGAGGAAGATGATACCGTATGTTTTAGAGACAAAGTTTAATAAATAGTTAATAGCTAATTCATTGCCGTTGGCTTTAGCTATCGGAGTATATCTTCCGAAAGACACATGATGTCATTCCAGTATGTTCTTGGCGGAAATCCAATAAAAAAAAATATTTATGCAAACAATAAAAGAAGAAGTAAAGCAAATTATTGAAAAACTTCCTGATGATTGTTCATTAGAGGATATACAATATCATTTGTATGTTCTTCAAAAAATTGAGAATGGATTAAAGGATGTTGAAAAGGGGAGAGTAATTTCTCATGAGGAGATTGAAAAGAAGATGCAAAAATGGATTATAAAGTAAATTGGTCTGTTGAGTCTGAATCTGACTTAGATGATATTGCCGAATATATAAGCAGAGATTCTATGTATTATGCTTCTTCTTTTGTACAGGAAATTTTAGATGCGGGTAATTCTTTGAAGGTATTTCCTAAACGTGGGAGAATTGTTCCAGAAATTAATGACGAAAATATAAGAGAACTATTTATTAAAGAGTATCGATTGATTTATCAAATTGAAAAAGAGGAAGTTAATATATTGGGTATTGTTCATGGGAGAAGAGATTTAAGAAATATATAAATAAATTGAATTCAGAAAAAAAGATCACATATTTACCAGGTGCTGGAGCGAGTGCGAATGAATTACCAACAATAAAAAAGAATGGTGATAAACCAGGACTTGCAGATTCTATGAGACAAGTATCTTCAGTAGTTATTGGTGCACTTAAAGGGGATTTCGAAATTAACGGAGATTTCTATAGCAGTGAATTTGAAATCGCTAATGAAAACAAAGTTTTCGCAAAAAAAATCGTGGAGGACTTAGATTCTTATGCGAAAAAATCAGATGAATTTGGAACTATAGATACTTATGCCAAATTTCTTTACTATAATAAAAAAAGAGGGATGAATTAATTTTAACACAAATGAAAATATTTGTACTTCACAGATACAACCATGAAAAATTTTAGAAATTTGTTTATTAGCATATAAATATCTGACACATTAAAATCATTTAATCACATTTGAAAATAGCATTTGCAGCTTCAGAGTGTTTTCCTTTTGTAAAGACAGGCGGGCTTGGGGATATTATCGGATCTTTGCCAAAAGCAATAAATGAAGAAGGTTGTGAAGTAAAATTATTTCTTCCACTTTACGGCGGTATAAAAACAGATGAGCATAAACTGAATTTACTGGAAGAATACCGGAATATTCCGGTAAAATTAGGTCTGAAAGATTTGGAATTTAATGTCTGGTATGGAACTCTTCCGGATTCTGAGGTTGAAGTTTATTTTATTGACTGTCCTGTTTATTTTCACCGTGAAATGCCTTATACAAATGATCCTGATGAAGATGAGAGATTCATTTTATTTCAGCTGGCTGTAATGGAAACCCTGCAGCGCTTAAAGTGGTCGCCTGATGTAATTCACTGCAATGACTGGCAGACAAGCCTGATTCCGGTATATCTGAAAACAAATTATAAATGGGATAAACTTTTTGAAAAAACTTCAGTTCTGTTGTCAATTCATAATATAGGTTATCAGGGCAGATTTTCAAGCGATGCCATTCAAAATGCAGGACTCTCTTATTCTGAATTCTATCCCGGCGGACCTTATGAACTTGACGGTACTTTCTGTTTTCTAAAAGCCGGGATACTTTTTTCGGAAATAATCACGACTGTAAGTCCGACATATGCTGAAGAGATACAAACTGAAGAATTTGGCGCAGGAATGGAAGGTGTATTAAGTACGAGGAAAGATGATCTTTACGGAGTTCTGAACGGAATTGACACCGGAATCTGGAATCCGAAAACAGATAGATTTATTCCCTACAATTATTCAAAGAGGGGGATAAAAAATAAGATCAAATGTAAGAAAGAATTACTGGAAGAAGCAGGTATTGAATATAATGAAGATATTCCGTTGATCGGGATAGTCTCAAGATTTGCAGGTCAGAAAGGTTTTGATCTTTTGTTTCCGGTTGTAAATGAACTGATGAATCTGCCGTTTCAGCTTTTGGTCCTTGGAAGCGGAGAAGACAGGACTGAACAATTTTTTGAGATACTAGCCGAAAGTTTTCCTGAAAAAGTAAATACATATATCGGATATAATAACAGACTTGCTCACTGGATCACTGCGGGTTGTGATATGTTTCTTATGCCTTCTCAATACGAGCCGTGCGGATTAAATCAAATGTACTGCCTGAATTACGGAACAATTCCGATAGTAAAAAAGACAGGAGGTCTTGCCGATACGGTTCTTGATTTTCATGAATACGATGAAAAAGGAAATGGTTTTACATTTAAAGACCATACCTCTTTTGCTTTATATTCCACAATAGAAAGAGCACTTAATATATTCAAAGATAAAAAAATCTGGAAAGAGATAGTGTTGAGAGGTATGAAAGAAGATTTTTCATGGAAGCATTCTGCAAAAGAATATATGAGACTATACAAAAAAGCAAAGGATTAAAAAGATTAATAAGATTTAAAGAGGTTATTAACTTATAAGTTGAAAAGTTTGATTTGTCCGAAGAAATATTTAAATACAAAGTTGACACAGAAGAGATCCTGATCCGCTTATATCAAACCACTGATTCTGTCCATGAAATTACTTCTTTACTGCATAAATCTTACAAGCAATTAGCGGATATGGGCTTCAGATTTGTAGCAACTCATCAAAATGAAGCTGAGACCTTGAGAAGGATTAATAAAGGTATAAGTTATCTGGCTTTGTCAAAAGGTAAAATTATATCAACTATTACTTTATATTATAATGATCCCGATACACATGATGCTCCATGGTATAAAAAGAAAGGTGTCGCACATTTCGGACAGTTTGCGGTATTACCTGAATATCAGAAAAACGGGATTGGGAATTTTATGATGAATATTGTTGAGGAAAGAGCAAAGAGTGAAGGTGCAGTTGAGATATCCCTTGATACTTCTGAAGGTGCCGGGCATCTAATAAAGTATTATAAGAAAAGAGGATACAGATTCATTGATTATGTCAAATGGGAAGTTACTAATTACAGGAGTGTGATATTGAGTAAGGTTCTCCTTTAAAATACATTTGAACAACCTTTATAAATTATTCTTTACTCTCCATGTTAAGACTATTTAATAATGAACCCCAAAAGTGAATGAAAAAAATATTGACAGGTACAGCCAGCCGGATATATAATTTTATTAAATCAAATAAACATCTTAGCAGTCTTTATTACGCAGCTGCAAACAGCAGCTACTTCACTAATTACCTTGAGCACGAAAAGATGCTTTCAGATAAAAGCAGAATGGATGCTTATCATAAGGCAATTACTAAGCACATTAAGAAAGATGATATAGTAATTGATCTGGGTACAGGTACAGGAATTCTTTCATTCTTTGCATCTCAAAAATCACCTAAGAAAATATATGCGATTGAACACGGTAAAATAATTGAAACCGCGAAGAAAGTATGCGAACATAATGAAATAAAAAACATTGAATTCGTAAATGCAAACAGCAGGAATTTTTCCATAAGTGAAAAGGCAGACTTCATTATTCATGAACAGATAGGGGCTTTGCTTTTTGATGAACATATGATAGAAAATCTTTCTGATCTAAAGCAAAGAGTATTAAAGAAAGACGGAAAAATTCTGCCCGGAAAATTCGAGGTATTTCTTGCTCCGGTAAAATTAAAGGATCAATCAAAAGTACCATTCCTCTGGGAGCAGTACATTCACGGAGTGAAGTACGACTGCTTTGATGATCAGAAAAATAATAAAAATATAGATGCAGCAAACGGATTGCTGAAAGTAAGACCTGAAGCAGTGGATTATTTCCTTAGCGAACCGGAAAAAATTCTGTATTTTGACATGGATACAATGACAGCGGGAGATCTGAAGAACGATTATAATGTTAAAGTAAAGATCACCCGCGCAGGTATTGCTGATGGTTTCTGCTTTTATTTTAATATTATTTTCGATGAGGAAATAATCTTAAGCACAAATCCTCTCACTTCTGTTACACACTGGAACATACCAATCCTGAGAACTGAAAATAAATATTACAAAGAAGGTGAAGAAATTAAATTCAATTTAAGCTGGAAAGATCCCTCCAATCAGGATTCTTACAAATGGAAAATAATTAATCAGAGTAAAATTTTGTAAGTCTGATTTCTGATTATGAAACTTTGTACGATAATATCGTATAATTTTAACATGAAATATCTGCTCACAGTCATATTAATAATTAACATGTATAATAATTCATTTTCTTTAAATACCGCAGATTCAACGGACTGGCAGCTTAAGCCTTCATTCAAATATGATTTGTTGTGTTTTGTGAACATACTTACGGGAGATGAGTTTTATCTTGAATATTACAAAAGCGAATATAACAGGTTCAAAGATCAGTTAACTCCGGAAGTAAAAGATGCTCTGAACAGCCTGAAGAAAAAAATAAAAGATGATGAAGGCACAATTATTTCCGCATGGTTGTGTCTTTATTTTTCATCAACGGAAGATGAGACCATTGAAGAAATGTCAGCAACTCTTGATAATCCGCAGGCAATGAAGAGTAATTTTGAAAATACTCCATACTATTCGGATAAAAGCTGGCAATTGTTTCTCTCAGTTACGCATGAGCTAAAGACGATTCTGAGTTATCTAAAAGAGATGGGATTTCCTGATTACTGGGAAGAGAATATCCTTCCGAAAGTGCAATCAAAAATTTCCGAATTCAGGAGTGAAGTTTCAAAGTATAATGTAATTGGCATTACAGAGGAGCATCTGGGATTTAAGCTTGAATCAAACAGAATCACTGTATATATGTTATTTTATTCACAGCCGCACGGAATAAAGATAACAGGTACAAGATTCTTAACTGATATAGCGTGGCCATTCAGTATTTTAATAAGAACAGCCTCTCATGAAATGATGCATCCGCCTTTTGACCAGAAAAACGATTCAGTACTGATAGATGCTTTAAGCAAGCTTAAGAAAGAAAAATTTCTGATGGATAAAGTATTAAATCATAATTCCTCATTCGGATATAATTCTTTTGAAGGTTTTGTTGAAGAAGATTGTGTTCAGGCGCTTGATCAGATAATTAACGAAAAGCTTGGCATTTCCAGAGATCCCCGGAAAAGATGGAAAGAGAATGATGACGGAATGCATGTATTGGCTATAGCTTTATACAATGTTATGAAGGAAGAAAAATATAATGATGAAAAATTGGTGTACAGGGATTTTCTGATCAGAAACATTGAGAACGGTAAACTGCTAAACGGGAATATTGAAAAAATATATAATAATTTTTATAGTCCGTCTGACCGGTAAGAGTCAGACGGAAAGTTAAATTTTTATTTAATCATAGAAAGTATTCCGAGGGCGCTGGTGATAGATCCCTTTTTTTTCTTAAAGCTTTTTGTAAGTGCGCTTGGATCAAGATTTCCAAGCAGACCTGATACGCCTCCGGCAACTTCGGCAATAGATCCTGCTTTAGTAAGCTGATCCATTATTCCGTCTTTCTGACTGGCCCAGCCCGGAAGAAATGAAGAACCTTTCAGCGAACCTGCAAGCTCCCCTGCAATAGCGCCATATTTCATGTAATCTGTTACAGGGATACCGGACAACTGGTTTAAGAGATCAGTTTTTCCCGTACTGCCGAGATCAAATGCACTCGGCTTGATTCCATTTACAAGGCTACCCATTACATCACCCATGTTCATCTGAGATCCGATAATATCGGTAATTCCTTTAGTTGGATCGCTGCTCTTTGTTTTGTCATTCTGAGCATAAGCTCCGGTTACAAAAATAAAGAAGCTTAATAAAAATAAAATTTTTGATTTCATTTGAATTGATTTAATTTAATTTAAAAAAAGTAGTGTAAATATATTTATATTCCTATATTTATAAAAGTATCAAATCTTACTGATGAGTGAAGTACAGGGTCACGAAATTTTATTAAATATTGAATTCACATTTAAGTTTTTATCAGAATAAACAGAAATATGTACAGGAGTTCATAATCATATATTTTCTGCGGTCACA
>CAZLOL010000203.1:0-2959 GCA_964561045.1 uncultured Ignavibacteriaceae bacterium
ACAAACTTTACAAACTTTACAAACTTTACAAACTTTACAAACTTTACAAACTTTACAAACTTAAAAAACTTAACAAACTTAACAAACTTAACAAGCTTAACAAACTTAACAAACTCAACAAACTCAACAAACTTGACAGACTTGACAGACTTTAAGAACTTAGAGCAGTACGGCTGGGAAGAATTTTTTGAAAAAGATTTTGAACAATATTCAAAAGATAAATACACAGCCGGCAGAGTATCTATAGAGAATAAAAGCAATTTTAATCTTTATACAGTTCATGGTGAATTAAGCGCTGAGATCTCCGGGAGGTTTCATTATAATGCCAAAGCATCTTCTGACTATCCTGCTGTAGGAGACTGGGTAGTAATAAGAACTGTACCTGATGAGCGCAAAGCTATCATTGAACATGTGCTAAGGAGAAAAAATAAATTCTCACGTAAAGCAGCAGGAGATACAACAGATGAACAGATCATTGCTGCCAATGCTGATCTTATTTTCATAGTGACATCACTGAATCAGGATATTAATTTAAGACGGATAGAAAGATATCTGACACTTGCTTCAGAAAATAATGCGGATCCCGTTTTGATACTTAGTAAGTCAGACGTTTGTGAAAATGAAGATGAGAAAATGTCCGAAGTGAGATCAATTGCAGCAGGAATCGAGATTCATTCAATCAGCGCAAAAGAAAATATTGGAATTGAAGAGCTAAAGAAATATTTCTCAGGTAACAGGACGGTCGCTGTTGTTGGGTCATCGGGAGTAGGGAAATCTACACTCATAAACCGTCTTGCAGGCACAGAAGAAATGGAAGTAAGTGACATAAGTCTTTATAAAGACAAAGGAAGGCATACAACTTCACACCGCGAACTCATTGTTTTGAAAGAAGGTGGTCTGATCATTGACACACCCGGAATGAGGGAGATACAGCTTTGGGAAGGTAATGATGGGATGAGGGAGACTTTTGAAGATGTAGAGGTATATTCGGCGATGTGCAGATTCACTGACTGCAAGCACGATACAGAGCCGGGATGCGCAATAAAGAAGGCGATAGAAGAAGGTCATTTAACTGAGGAAAGGTTTAACAACTATGTAAAACTACAAAAAGAAGTCAGGTATTTTGAAATCAAGCAGGATAAAAGAGCGCAATTGGAAGAAAAAAAGAAGTGGAAAAAGTTGAGGAAGTGAGACTGCAAAGTTCATAAAGTTCATAAAGTTTGTCAAGTTCATAAAGTTTGTAGAGTTCATAAAGTTTGTAGAGTTCATTTTTTTAGAAGTGCATGATTTTTTTTAACGCTTAACCTGACAGAAATTTATCAAACACATTTATGAGTACAATTAATTTTAATTCAGTAACTTTTTATTATAAAGAATCATCCGGGAAGATCTTTGAGGATCTGACGCTTAACATTGACACAGGCTGGCGTCTTGGATTGATTGGAAGAAACGGGCGGGGAAAGAGCACGCTGCTTAATTTAATTGACAGGAAAATAATTCCTGTAAAAGGAGAAATAGTATCTGATGTAAAAACACTTTACTTCCCTTATGTATCCGGTAATACAGAACATACAGCTTTCAGTGTGATAAAAGAGAACATTGCACCATTCAAACATTGGGAATCGCGGATGAAGGAATTAAGCAATGCAGGAGATGAAAAGAGTATAAATGAATTCGGAGAGATACTTGAATTGTATCAAAATGCATCCGGGTATGAAATAGATGCGATGATAGAGAAGGAATTTGCAGAGATTGGAATGGAAAGCAGTTTATTAAAAAGAGATTTCAGCAACCTTAGCGGAGGAGAGCAGACCAGAGCTCTGATAATATCATTATTTCTTAAAAAAGATTCGTATCCCTTATTGGATGAGCCGACAGATCATCTTGACATGAAAGGAAGAATGATACTTGGAGAATATCTTTCAGGAAAGAAAGGATTTATACTGGCATCTCATGACAGGAATTTTATTGATATTTGTGTTGATCATGTTCTTTCCATAAATAAAAGCGAGGTGAGATTAAACTCAGGAAATTATTCACAGTGGAAATATAACATGCAACTGGAGGAAGAATTTGAAAAAAGAAAAAATGAAAATCTCAGAAGGGAGGTAAGATCATTGCAATCCTCCGCAAAAAAGAGAAGAAGATGGGCAGATTCAAAAGAGAAAGAAAAGAAAGGTGCTTATGATAAGGGTTATATTGGTCATAAGTCAGCAAAACAAATGAAAAGAGCATTGCAAATAGAGCTGAGAATAGAAGATAAGCTTGAAGAAAAAAAATCACTGCTTAAGAATGTTGAGGATGAAAGAAAGCTCAAGTTTCCGAAGGAAAAGAAAGTCAGAGAAATGCTGATCTCAGTTGAAAAAGCAAGTCTGAGTTTCGATGGTAAAATTATCTTTGAAGATTTTTCGTTTGATGTCTTCCGCGGGGAAAGAGCTGCACTGATCGGTGACAACGGATGCGGAAAGACCAGCCTGATAAGAGCAGTTAAAAAAGAGCTTAGTTTAGATGGTGGTTCGATATATATTCCCCGCTCAATAGAAATTTCATATGCGAATCAAATTCCTGTCTGGGATAGAGGTCTTCTGAGAGAGCATTTGAGAAGGGAAAATTTAGACGAAACAAAATTCAGAAGCATACTTGGTGTGATGGGCGCATGGGGAGAGTTATTTGAAAGACCACTTGAAACATTCAGCAGAGGAGAGCTTAAGAAAGTCGAATTATGCAAATCATTCATGTGTCCCGGAAGACTTTTGATATGGGATGAACCGCTTAATTATCTCGACATAAAGAGCAGAGAACAGCTGGAAGAAGTCATACTTGAATTTAAACCAACAATGTTATTTACAGAGCATGACAAAGCATTTGTTGAAAATGTTGCGACGAAAGTTGTTGTGATGAGTGATGAGTAATGAGTAATGAGTAATGAGTAATGAGTAATGAGTAATGAGTAATGAGT
>CAZLOL010000203.1:3059-4163 GCA_964561045.1 uncultured Ignavibacteriaceae bacterium
ATGAGTAATGAGTAATGAGTAATGAGTAATGAGTAATGAGTAATGAGTAATGAGTAGTGAGTAATGAGTAATGAGTAATGAGTAGTGAGTAATGAGTAATTAGTAATGAGTAATTAGTAATTAGTAATGAGTAATGAGTAATGAGTGATTAATAGATATTGTTGTGAATCTTACAAACTACAAACTACAAACTACTAACTACTAACTACTAACTATATAATTTAGACTGAAGTGAATATTACATTAAGAAATATAGATGAAGACAACTGGAGAGAGTGTATCAGATTAAAGGTCAGAAAAGATCAGGAAAGATTTGTTGCGACAAATGAAAACGGATTAGCAATTGCATACGCGCATAAAGAGATGGAGCCAAAAGGCATATACAGTGATGACATTATGGTAGGGTTTATCATGTATGCAAAAGATCCGGATGACGGGCTTTATTATATTAACAGATTGATGATAGATGAGAGATACCAGAGAAATGGTTTTGGAAGAAAGGCGCTGGAAATTCTGATTGATCAGTTAAAGGGAAGAGGAGCAATGACAATAGATATAATTCACAAACCGGATAATGTCGCAGCGATTAAACTATACCGAGAATTAGGATTTGAATCTACGAATGACAAATTAATCGATGACGACATCTCAAGAATGAATTTAATTTAACAGGAACGAATGTTATCTTAAGAAAATAATTGTTATTTAAAAATTGTAAAATAAATGTTTATAATATCTGCAGTGGCTTTGGATTTTCAGAAGATGCTATCAATACAGCTGCCGATGAGCAGATCAGTTTAGCGAATGAAAACCGGGAAGGTGCCGTTATTAAAGTCAGGATAGGAATCCTTTCAGAATGTGGCGAATAGGAGCATTCAAATGAAAAAAATATATACTGTCTAATTTGAGAATAATTTAAATAAACTTTAATCTGATATTCCGGTGATGGAATTTGAAAATACATGTAAGACAGAAAATCATCTGCATTTGATAAAATTACAAAACTTGTTTTCTGATATTAATCTACATAAGTTTTAACGGACATTCACATTTATATATCTTTAAGTTGTATTAACCAGAATAAACCATTTAACCATTTAACCA
>CAZLOL010000203.1:4263-6840 GCA_964561045.1 uncultured Ignavibacteriaceae bacterium
AACCATTTAACCATTTAACCACTTAACCAATCAACCAAAATTGAAATATTCAGAAATGAAATATGAGAGACCGGATATAATAGAAACCGGGAAGAGCTTTACCGAGCTGATCAAAGAGTTTAAGAGCGCGGCAACATTTGAAGATGCAGATAAAATAATGGATAGGATAAACAGCATAAGGAATGATTTTGAATCAATGAAAATAATAGCATTCATAAATTATTCAAATGATACAAATAACAAATCCTTCATGGAAGAGCAGGATTTTTTTGACAATAATATCCCTTTGTTTACGGATTATGTAATGGAATACTACAAAGCTCTTTTATCAGGCAAGTACAGAAAGGAGCTTTCGGAAAAATACGGGCGTCATTTATTTGAAGTAGCAGAAGTGTCATTGAAAAGTTTCAGTCATGAAATAATAGACGACATGCAGAAAGAAAATCATCTGGCAAGTGAATATATGAAGCTCAAAGCATCAGCAAAGATCATGTTTAACGGAAAAGAGCTGAACCTTCAGGAGCTGGAACCTTTCATGGAATCTAAGGACAGAGATGAAAGACAAAAAGCATTTAATTCATACTGGAAATTTTTTGATGATAACAAAGAAGAGTTTGATAAGATCTATGATAAGTTAGTATTTCTCCGGAATGATATGGCAGTAAAGATGGGATATAAAAATTACATTGAACTTGGTTATGCAAGAATGAAGCGAATGGACTACAACGAAGAGATGGTAAACAAATTCCGGGAGAATGTAAAAAAGTATATCGTACCGCTTGCTGAGAAATTAAGAGAGAATCAAAGAAAAAGATTAAGGCTTGACAAACTCATGGTTTATGATCTTTTCTATCAGTTTAAGTCTGGTAATCCGACTCCTAAAGGAGATCCCGAATGGGTAGTGGATCAGGGCAAGACAATGTACGATGAGCTTTCTCCTGATACGCGGGAATTTTATGACTTCATGTTTGAGAATGACCTGATGAATGTATTCAGCAGAAAAGGAAAAGCCGACATGGGATATTGTGAATATATTCCAAAGTACAAGAGCCCTTATATATTTGCAAACATGAACGGAACGGATGATGATATAACTGTTCTGACACACGAAGCCGGGCATGCGTTTCAGGCTTATGCAAGCCGTAATTTTCATTTCAAGGAATATACTGAGCCGACGATGGAGTCAGCAGAAATCCATTCAATGAGCATGGAATTTCTAACTTACCCGTGGATGAATTTATTTTTCAAAGAGGATACTGATAAATTCAAATATTCGCATTTAACAGGCTCAGTTAAATTTCTTCCTTACGGAGTAATGGTTGATGATTTCCAGCACTGGGTTTATAACAATCCGGGAGCATTACCGGACGAAAGAAAATCCAAGTGGAGAGAAATGGAAAAAGTTTATATGCCGCATTTGAATTACGGAGAAATTAATTTTCTTGAGAACGGCGGAAGATGGCAGAAACAAGGGCATATATACGAGTCGCCGTTTTATTATATAGATTACTGCCTGGCGCAGATCTGCGCATTTCAGTTCTGGAGCAAAGCGATACATAACGGAAACGGTGAGTTTAAGAATGCTCTTAAAGATTACATAAAATTATGCGAAGCAGGCGGAAGCAAACCATTCCTTGAACTTCTTAAGCTGGCGAATCTTGAATCACCTTTTGAAGAAGGTGTCATTAAAAAAGTAATAAGTGAAATAGAAACATATTTGGACAGTGCAGATGATTCGGCTTTTTAAATTGGGATTTCGAATTTGGAATTAAGAAAAATAATGAATATTCATTAACTTAAAAAATCCTGAAGGTTGAAATTAATAATCATTGCAATATCTCTTTTCATTTTTAATAATAACATCTTCTCTCAGACTGAATTAACCGGGATGGGAAAAATTTATCCAAAAGATGAGTCATCAAGGGATCAGTCCTTTTTTGAATTTTACAATCAGCTGAAAAATGCAGTTGATAATAATCACATGAATTTTATTCTGGATATAGTTTCGCCCGCAATTCAACTGGATCAGAATGATCCTGATAAGAATAACTTAGAAGGTTTTAAAAAGAAATATGATCTGAGAGACAGTGTAAACGAGTTCTGGGTTACGGCAAAGAAGTTATTAAAGCTCGGAGCTTATTATGCACCTAATCAGGATTCATCGGCATTCATGATGCCGGCGCTGTTTTATTTTGATGAATATAATAAAATGTTTGGCGAGGAATATTACTTTAAGTTTGAGAATTCGGAAAATCTTGGGAATGCAGTAACAGATAAAGTGATAGTTTATAAAGAACCGAATGAGAGTTCGGAAACAATTGGTACATTGAACTATGAAGTAGTGAAGGTGAAAAATTTTGATTATGATAAATTCGTTCCGTGGTTTAAGATCGAGCTCAAAGACGGATCGAACGGATATGTAAAGAATGAAGATCTGTATCTTTCGATATTTGATTACTATGTTATTTTTAAAAAGATAAACGGTGAGTGGAAAATGGTGGCGTTTGAGAAAACGAACGTGTAACAATTTCAAATGTCAAAAGTCACATTCTCAAATATCAAAAAACAATATTCGAT
>CAZLOL010000204.1:0-6716 GCA_964561045.1 uncultured Ignavibacteriaceae bacterium
AAGTTTTAACTTCTTTTCCAAGCACATCATAAATTTTCAATGAAACAAATCCCAATTTCGAAATTCCAAATTCCAAATTCGTAGACGGATTGAACGGATTAGGATAGTTTTGTGACAAAGAATAAGATTCAGGAACAGATCCTGTAAGCATATGTGTAACTCCGGTAGATGGACTTGTAACACAAATAGTGTCTAAAAATAAATTATTGCCAAACTGACTGATTGCTCTGAACTTTATTTTATTTGTTCCTAATGGCAAACCGAATTTCTTCTTGGCCCATTGGCTTGTTGTTGGAGTAAACGGATTCAGTGAAGGAGAAGCAGTTACAAGCGGACCTGAAACTCCTCCGTCAAGAATGATCAAAGTATTATAGGACGCTCCGCCGTTTGTAGAGGTCTCTATTGCAAGCTGATCAACTTCTGTTTCATAAGTACAGTAAGCATGGTCAAACTTTAATGTATCACCGGCAACACTGTTAGTGAAAGAAAGAGTGATCAGTGACTGAATCGTACCCGGAACAGCATCGTAATAATTAAACTTTGCTGAACCCTGACCAATACCGAAAGAGCTTACATTATCTCTTGCCCAGTAATCTGTGCCGGAAAATTCTTCACTCCAGTTCAACGGAGGAAAAGTTGTTGAATAAAATCCTTCACATAAATAAGGACCTACTATTTTAAATTTAAACTGTGCTGTCGAATCCCTGTTGTGAAGAATAGAATTATCCTGCGCGTATATTCTGTAAAAAATAGAATCTCCAATGCTTACATCAGAAGCTAAAGAATTAAATGCAGCTGAATAATTATTCCCGCCCGTACTGGGAA
Source organism: uncultured Ignavibacteriaceae bacterium (assembly GCA_964561045.1). Classification (GTDB taxonomy): domain Bacteria; phylum Bacteroidota; class Ignavibacteria; order Tepidaquicellales; family Tepidaquicellaceae; genus JAGPCH01. The sequence goes on from CAZLOL010000204.1 coordinate 826, forward strand.
GTCTGAAATGTTTAGTTACTGCAGGAGAATTCTTATACCACCTTACCCAGACCGAGTCCAATCCTATATTATCTGAAACATTAGCCGAGACAGTAGCCGGCCAGTTCTCAGGAAACTGATTTATAACAGGAGTAGTAGTGATAACGGGATCAAGAGTATCATTGGTAGTGACAAAAGAGAAATACGAAGAAGGTGCATTTGCAGGAGCAGTAGCAGCTCTTCCCAGAGAATCTATGGTTTTTATATAATACCTGTATTGTGTCTGCGTACCGTTTCCGGGAATGCTCGCTGTCCAGTTAGTTCCTCCGGAATTAGTCATTATGATACTGTCATTCAGAGTATTTCTTCCCCAGTAAACTTTTGTCTTTCCTGTTACTAATCCGCTGCCGGCTGTTAAGATAGATGCATTTACTATATAAGGTCCGCTAAGATTTTCAGTATTTCCAAGAGGAGTAGTATTTATTGAAGGACCAAGTACCGAAGGCGAAACATAAGCCTGCCAGGGACCTGCTCTGTTATCACTCCAGCAGGGAATGATCTTCCCGCCGTATGCTGCAGTTTCATAATAATCTCCCATGTAGCCTCCCGCAAAACCGGGAATAGCAGCCGGAGTAAATCTTACATCGCTGATATTTGTATATTCCCATGAAGCGGCACCGTCGAGAGAAGTTGCAAGGTATCTTGCAGTCAGCTGACCGGTTGTGTCCATATTAAAATATGATACGCTTAAAGCTCCGTTAGAAGCATCCACTGCTGCAGAGGACATCCACTGCTGCTTGCCGTTTCCGACCGGATCATTATTTACTCTTATCTTTGGACTCCAGGTAGTCCCTCCGTTTGAGGAATAGTTTACATATACATCGGCATCACCTGTACTTCTGTCAGGATAAACAATATAGATCCATCCTCTTCGCACACCTGAGGATCTGTCAACACCCATTGAAGGAAAACTCGCAACCCTCGTTCCGCCGTAATCAGGATTAGCGCCATTTGTAACTCTTATACCGGTAATATCGAATGCAACAACAGGTGTATTAAATGTCAGTCCACCGTCAGTTGATTTTGCAAACCCTATTCCTGTTTCAGCAGTTGTGTTTGGATAATGACCCCATGTAACATATACTTCACCGTTAGGTCCTGTCTGGATATTAACACCCTGACCTCTGGCGCTTCCGATTGGAAGATTGGTTCTGCCGCTCCAGTTTTGTCCGCCGTTAGTAGATCTTACAAAACTCACGGGAGGACCGCTAAGAGAGAAATCTGTTAAAGCAACATACATATTATTCGGATAGATACCGGAAAGATCGGTCATAGCATGCTCTTTATCATCATTCGTATTTGAAACAGGATCTGCGTACCAGAGCGGTCCCCAGTTAGCTCCAAAATTTGTTGTTTTAGTCACACCTATACCGCCTGGCTGCGTTAAAGTAACCCAGTAAGCATTCCCGGAGAGATCGAACAGAGCTACCGGATCTCCAAAATTAGAATAGCCGTTCGGATTGCTCTGACTTCCAAACCAGTTTGTACCTCCGTTAGTTGAAAAGAAATATGATTGTGTCGAAATTACATTTGTAGAAATAAATAAATTCTGTGAATTTACCTGACTAATAGCTATAGAGTTTTCAGATTGCGGACTTGAAGAAGGAAACACCCTTACATCAGGAGCGTCACTTGCGTCGGATTCATTCGAATTTGTTTTGATTTCAGCTGCAATGTATCCCGGCGGTGTAAGTCCTTTGTCAGTATACCATTTCATAAGCTTATGAATATTCCATATAGGCGGCGCTTCAATATTATTTTTATTGCTGTCAGCACTTCTCTGACCTGTAAATACAAAGTATCCCGACAGGATAATTGTAAAAATGAAAAGCAATTTTTTCATCTGATGGTTTTCCTTTCTTTATTTGGTTTTAAGTAATGGATAAAGATTTGCGTCTATTAATAGATTAGTAAATAGTATTTGATATGAATATTTATTGGGTGCAGTTAAATTAAAATAATTAAACAGTAATTGCAATTTGTAATTAAAGGGATTGAGAATTGTAGTGGGTATTGAGTATTGGGTATTGGGAATTGAGTATTGGGAATTGGGTATTGAGTATTGGGTATTATAATATGAGCTTTGAGTTTGATGCAAAAATAACATATACAATGTTTGAACTGTAAAACACTAAAATAAAAAATGTTTCTTCTAAATAAAGAAGAGCAGTGAAAATTTCTTCTCACTGCTCTTTAGATTTTAATTAAATAAGATTTGTAAGTTAAGTAATTAAGTAAATTTAGTTTATTATATCAATAATTTCCCGCTCTATACACATTACTCAATTCACACTACACTACTCAATACTCACTACTCACTACTTATTTAACAAGTATCATCCTCTTTATATCAACAAACTCACTGCTTTCCAGTCTGTAGAAGTAAGCTCCGCTGGCTAAGTCTATGCCGTTGAAATCAACTTCATAATTTCCCGCCGGCTTCTGCTCGTTTATCAAAGTCATGACTTCTTTTCCGAGCACATCATATATCTTCAAGGAAACATTTCCCAGTTTAGGAATTGAGAAGTTAATTTTTGTGGTCGGATTGAACGGGTTCGGATAATTCTGTGAAAGTGAATATGTAAGAGGAATTGATTCAGCGAAATTATTAGATATTCCCGTTACCAGCCCTATCTCGAACTGTACATTAGGTCTGTTATAACTTTGAGTAAGACTGGTAGGATACTGAGTATCGCTTTGACCTCTTCTTGATCTGTAATTCGGAGTTGTAGAAGAATAAGCATATCTCGGATATGTCGAAACATAAGCAAGATAGTCCCTGCAGATAGCGATCTTCAGATGCTGTGAACTGTTGAGATAGATCGGAGTCGTCAGCTGAATCTCCTGCCATCCCGGTGCAGACAGACTTGTAGTAGTCCCTGAAAATACCATAGTCATTCCTGTTGAATCCCATCCTCCTGTAGGCAGAAGTGAATCTGTAGTTGCAGTCATAAATATTCTCATATTGTCATTTGAAACACCTCCTACTGAATTGTTCTGATAGAATTTAATTTTCCTGATCGTTCCGTTTGTGCCAATTTCAGATCCGAGATAAATGCCCTGCCATCTGTAATAATTATAGAATCTGTTCAAAGGATAAGATTCATCAGATGTTCCGCTACCGATGGTAACCGTAGTTATAGGTAATCTTCTTAATTTGAGATTATATGTCTGAGCAGAAGCAAGAGAATCAGCCGCGCTGTATGCATAAACTCTCCATTGACCTGATAATGAATCATTAACACCTACGCCAAGACTTGCTGCGAGTGAATCAAGTTTTGATATCCTTATGCTGACGGTTGTATCAAATCCGGTGTTGTCTGACTGATAGATCGCTTTAATATTTGCAGGAGTGAAAGTTGGCGATGCGAATATCCATTTATACTTAACTCCCTGACCTGATCTGGTCCAGTTTGGCTTTATAAGAGATGCATCAGTCGGTGTTGTCTGAACAGTAGTTCCGGTTGGAGGTGAATTCAGATTAAAAGCAGTCAAAGCCGGAATGCCTCTTTTTAAAGTAATTGCTCTCGGACCGTTTGTCGCTTTGAGTGAATCATTCTCTGCATTATTTCTGAAAGCCCACATATCCCACTGACCAACAAGTGAATCACCCTGAGCAAGTCCCAGACCTGCAAGTATGTTATCAAGCTGAGCTGCTGTAATGGTCAGAGAAGTTCCGGATGCAGGTAGTGTAATTTTTCTCGGACTTGTTGTCGGGTTTCCGAAAATCCATTTGTAAGAAGCCGTTGATGCAGATGAATCCCAGGTGATAGTTGTTAACGGTGTGCTAGAATTCGGGAATGAAACTAATCTTGATCCTGCCGGCGGTGTAAGTAAATTAAATGCATTCAGAGGGAAAGTAGCTATCTGCATAGAAGTCGTCCATGCCTGATAAATTCCGGTTATATCATCTGCCCAGTAAGGCCATGCTTTTGAATTACCTGAAGTTATGCCGATATAGTCTCCCTGATATCCGGTTGCTAATCCTGAAATAGCTTTTGGTTTGAACTTGTGATCTGATACAAGCACATCCGTCCATGTGGTACCGCCGTCAATTGAACGTGATACATATACCTGCGCCGAATCATTTGTCGGCGTATTTCTTGTATCGTAATAAACTACGTTTACTCCGCCTGTTTCATCTACTCTTACTGCTGAAGCATACTGGTATTTTCCGTTTCCCGGTGTATCCTGATTTACTCTTACGGAAGTCCATGTTGTCCCTCCGTCTGATGATCTGTGTAATATAGCATCTGAAACGTCTGTTGCCGGAGCTACATTCTTTTCAGAAGTCGCTACATAGATCCATCCGTTTCTTGCTCCGCCGCTTTTGTCAACGCTGATCCTTGGAAATCCTGCCATCCTGATTCCGTTGAATAAGTTTGCTGCTCTGATTCCGTTCATGTTGCTTGCATTATTTTTTGCAACTACCCAGCTGACCCCGCCGTTTGTTGACTTGGCAAAACCAAGTGAATCTTCTGTTGAATTCTGACCGTTTGTAGTACAGTTAGCCCAGACGACATAAACGTCCCCTGTAGGACTAACATCTACATCGCATCCCTGATGGTGATGACCTGATGATGTAGGAGGACTTACCGGGGCTACTGTTGACCAGCTCGTACCGCTGTTTGTTGTGTATGATAAAACTATACGGTTCACATAAGTACCGCCGAATTCCGTATATACAGTATATGATCTTCCGTAATAAGGACTGGATGGTGCATCATCGGTTCCTGATAAATTTTTATCTGCGCTTGTGGAAGCTCCCGGAAAAGTAACCGTTGGTATCCAGTTGATTCCGTTATTTGAAGATGAACTTGCACCCATTGATCCGGCTGTTGTAATATAAGACATAAGAAACTTCCCGTCTTTATCGATCATAGGACCCGGATCGCCGTAGCTGAATCCGCCGTTGTTCAGTGTATCGCTTCCATACCAGCTCACGCCTCCGTCGGTTGTTACATATACACCCGTGCTGAATGTACTTCCTCCCCTGAATGTATTAGCCGAAGCAAGCATTATGAGAGGATTCACAGAACTTCTGGTAATAGGTGTTTCGCTCTGTGTTCCTGCGCTCGGATGAACTCTGAAATTCGGGGTTAATAAAAATGTTCCTATAGGAGTGCTTACGCTTCTTGTCTCCGTTGAGAACGGAACGAAGTTATCGTTCTGAGGAAGCTCCGTATATTCTCCCGAAGGATAAAGACCAATTGCTGTTCTCGGATCTAAATTCCATCTCGGACTTTCATTTGTTACCTTGTTTGTTGCAGTTCTTTGACCTGTCATTAATACGAAAAAAAATAGTAACACAGGAAGAATGAAAAATAATTTTTTCATTGATTGGTTTCCCTTTCTGATATTATTTGTTATTTTATTTAAAAAAAAATATTGCTTTCAATGAGACATTGAATGCTTAATATTGTTTGTTTTCTAAAATTGATTTACTTTAAATTAAACCTTTTATTCTGAAAATGCAATTTTCAATTAAATACTAAATCATTGGAAGGAGCTGTATAAGTTGAGAGAGTTGAGTGTGTTGAGTGAGTTGAGTGAGTTGAGAGTTGAGAGTTGAGTGAGTTGAGTGAGTTGAGTGAGTTGAGTGAGTTGAGTGAGTTGAGTGAGTTGAGAGTTGAGTGTGTTGAGTGAGTTGAGTGAGTTGAGTGAGTTGAGTGAGTTGAGAGTTGAGTGAGTTAAGTGAGTTAAGTGTATTATGTTGATAAGAATGTCTAATACTAAAAAATACTTAATACCTATTACCTAATACCTAATACCTAATACCTAATACCTAATACTATTTCTTAATACCTAATACCTACTTCAGCAAAATCATACTTTTTGTTTCCGAATATGCA
>CAZLOL010000205.1:0-6702 GCA_964561045.1 uncultured Ignavibacteriaceae bacterium
CCCCATTCGAAATATTTATTGACAAGGAACAAAATTCCGCATACAACCGTGATCCACATGAAAAACAAACTAAGCTTCTTGTTGTTCTTCTGCAAAGCTACTATTGCAAGCACAACCGTCAGACTGCTTGTTAAAAGAATTACGGTATTGACCGCTCCCATCAAGACGTCGAGTTCCGCTGCAGCGGCTGCAAATCCCGCGGGATAAATGAATCTGTATGAGGCATATAAAATAAAAAGACCTCCGAATAAAAGTATTTCCGTAAACAGAAATAACCAGAGTCCCATCTTTGAACCAAAGTCATCGCGGTGCATATGAACTTCGTGGATCTCTTCTGTTGTATCTGATGTGTGATTACTCATGATTTATTGTTATCCTCCTGTCCGTGTACGTGATGATGATCGTAAGGTCCTGTTGTGACTGTAGGTATTTCTTCGAAATTCTCAAGCGGCGGAGGTGAAGGTACAGTCCACTCTAAAGTCGTTCCTCCCCATGGATTATCAGACGCTTTCTTTCCGTTTTTTAAACCGCTTAGAAGATTTGCGATCATCACCAGTATCCCTGACACAAGTATCCAGGAACCAACGGTCGAAATAATATGCAACGGCTGAAACTCCGGAAGATAATCATAATACCTTCTCGGCATTCCCATGTAACCCATAATAAACATCGGGAAATAAAGTGTATTGAATCCGATGGCAATCCAGTATGCCGCAACTTTCGCCATCTTCTCATTATACATCTTTCCGAAGAATTTCGGAAACCAGTAATGTATCGAAGCGAAGAATATTATACCCATACCTCCGAACATAACATAGTGGAAGTGTGCTACAACAAAATAAGTATCCGTCAGATGCAGGTCAGTATTCAAAGCTCCGAGTACTAATCCGGTCAGACCGCCTATTGAAAAAATGAAAATGAACAATAAAGTGTATAGCATCGGCGCAGTAACTTCAATTGAACCTTTATATAATGTCGCTACCCAGTTGAAAACTTTTATTCCGGATGGTAAAGCTACTATGAATGTAAGCAGTGAAAATATAACTCTTGATGTATCGCTGATGCCGCTTGAAAACATGTGATGTCCCCATACAAGATAACCCACCAGCGCAATTCCAAGACTTGAGATCGCAATCGGTACATATCCGAAAATAGGTTTCTTTGCAAAAGTCGGAATGATCTCCGACACGACACCCATCGCAGGTAAAATCATTATATATACAGCCGGATGCGAATATATCCAGAACAAATGCTGATAAAGCAGAGGATCACCTCCAAGTGTAGGATCAAATACTCCGATGCCAAAAGCTCTTTCAAGTATCACAAGTACTAATGTAATTCCGATAACCGGAGTTGCCAGCACCTGAATCCAGGCTGTTGCATAAATTGCCCAGACAAACAATGGCATCCTGAACCATGTCATTCCCGGACATCTTAAACGGTGAATGGTCGTAATGAAATTTAATCCGGTTAATATTGATGAGAATCCGAGAATAAAAGCCGCAAAGACCGAAAGCGAAACATTTGTAGTTGTCCTGATACTGTAAGGAACGTAAAACGTCCAGCCTGTATCCGCTATTCCACCCGGATAAAAAAGCGAGAATAATGCAATCGCTCCGCCGATAATATATAAATACCAGGATAAGAGATTCAGTTTTGGAAACTGTACATCCTTAGCTCCGAGCTGAATCGGCATTATAAAATTTCCGAATACCGCAGGTACACCCGGTATTATAAATAAGAAAATCATTATAACTCCATGCAGAGTGAAGAGGGAATTATAAGTCTGAGGCTGCATGATCGTAGAGCCGGGAGACAACATTTCCAGCTTCATTAAAACCCCTATAGTCATTGCTGTCAGAAAGAATAATGACATGCAGCACAGGTACATTATGCCGATACGCTTGTGATCGGTTGTCAGCAGCCACGAGAGTATGCCTTTATATTTTCCTTTGACCTTGTAAAAATCAACTTCAGCTGTTCGTCCCGGAACAGCTATAGTTCCGTTAGCCATAAATTATTTTAAGTATTAATTAAATTTGTTTTTTTCTTTTTCAGTGTTAAAAATCCTATGAATATTCCGAGCAGCACCAATATCCCGCCGCCTGCGATCCTTGTTACATTCAGTACATACTTCCTTCCGTCCGGATCAAAGCTGAAACACATCTTCATTATTTTATTAATAGAAGGAATTACTTTCCCTTCGGAAGCTTCGGTCACAGCCATTTTGAAATCAAACGGAAGATATTCCACTCCGTATAAATATCTTGCAATCTTCCCGTCCGGCGACACCATCATAATGGAAGCTCCGTGCATGTAATCATTCCCCTGTCTCTGAAATTTAAACCCGAGCGCATCTGAAATTTTCTGTATGTTAGCGCTGTCTCCTGTCAGAAATCTCCATGAATCCGCAGGAATTTTCCTGTCAAGATTTTCAAGATAACTTTCTTTTTTTCCCGCAGCAAGTTTATAATCTTCAGTCGGATCAAAACTTATTGTTATAAGATCATAATCCTTTCCCGGCTCCATGCTTGATTTATCAATGACTGCAGAAACACCATTAAGCAAAGGCGAACATATACCCGGACATCTGAAATACACAAGCGAAAATACAGTCGGTCTTTTTATCAGACTTTTCACATCCACCTGCTGACCTGTTTCATTTGTTAAAATAATACCATCCGGGATCGTCTCTCCTAATCTTTCATAGATTCCGACTTCCGGTTTTGGTGTGCCGGTTTCTTCCTGCGCTGAAAGAGTATTAAGCGTTAAGATTAATACTATAAAATAAATAATATATACTGATCTGCTGATCTTCATGCTCTGTATTTCACAAATAAATTTTTTAAATACTGGTAAACTTTATTGGCATTCTCTGAACTTAACTGATATACCGTTGCTTTAAATCCTTTATCCACCGGATCGGTCTCAAGAAACTTCACAAAATCTTCGGGGCTATCCGTCCATTTCATGTTTGAAGCCAGTGAATACAAAGCCTTTGATTGATTTGAAATAACTGATCTTAGTATTACTGCGGCAGAGTCAGTTCTGCTTTCCCTTATCTGATAAGCTATCTCATTCAGATTATGTGATACGGTATCGCTGTTAAGCACCTGAAGCTCCATTGCAAGTGAAAGCGGAATCTGATTGGGAGACTTGACTCCTTTAGCAAGACTGTATTTTTCATCCAATGCCATCAGACTGTCAGGACTGTCCTTTGGATAAGTAGGATTGAATGTACGCACATAATGAATAATTGCAAACCTGTCTTCCGGAGAAATATTGCTGAAGCTTGCCATTCCGGTATTAGGAATTCCTTCCTGCAGAGTAACGTACATGTTTGAAACCTTCGGTCCGTGTTTCCATGCCTGAGGATTGATAAAATTTCTCGGAGGCGGATTCAGCGCTGCACCGGCAGGTCCGTTGCCGGCTCCGGTTTCACCGTGACAGCTTGCGCAGTTCGTCGTATACAAATCCTTGCCTTTAGCAATAAGCTCAGGCGAAGGCGTGCTGAATTTCATTACATCTACCGGCGGCGTTAGGCTTCCCCTTTTTACCTGCTGATCAGTTCTCATTACAGTATCGGCTGCCAGCAGTCCGGGTGAATAGAACAGCTTGTTATAATCAAGCGTGCTCACATATTTTGCACCGAGATAAACTATGAAAATCAAAAGAAGCCCGTATAAAACTCCGTAAAGTTTTGCTATGTCCCTGAACAGATCATATACATTGAACTTTTTTTTCTTCGTCTTGTCGTCTCTGAATTCCATTTTATAAAACTATTAAATTTTATTATAAACTTTATTCTATTTATAAATTTTTATCAATTAACTCACACCCTACACACTCAATACACTCTGCACACTCAACACACTCAACACACTCTAATACTACGTAAGATGAAAATTCAACCCCTGCTCCAGCTTCGGATCACCGACAGGCATCAGGTTCGTCCTTGCAGCCCTGTATCTGAAGACAGTTATCAGAAGACCGGCAGCGAACATCATCACGCCAAGTTCGCTCCATCCGAATTCAAATCCGTTTTTAAAATATGTCGGCATTATCATCCAGTAAAGATCATAAGCATGAGCGACAAGAAGCCATATTGACATTACTATAAGCAGTTTTGGTTTCACCTTTGAACTCCTCGGCAGTAAGATCAGGAACGGAAGCAGGAAGTGAATGAAAATCAGTCCGATCGAAAAATACGACCAGCTTCCTTTCATTCTCATCATCAGCCAGAATGTTTCTTCCGGAAGATCAGCATACCAGATCAGCATATATTGTGAGAATCCTATGTAAGCCCAGAAAATATTGAAGCCGAACATCAATGTACCGAAACTGTAATAATAGTTGTCCTTGATCTTGCTGTCAAGATAACCGTTTTCATTTAACATCACCGAACAGAATGTCGCTGCAGCAAATGACGCAACCATTGTTCCCGCGAAATAATACACTCCGAACATAGTCGAGTACCAGTGATATTCAAGACTCATGATCCAGTCTATCGAAGTAAAAGCAATTGTAATCACAAACAGAATTGCAAACACAGCTGAGAATTTTATGCTCTGTCTTGTCAATGCAGGGTCTTTTGTAATATCCTGCTTCTGTGAATTCCTCGTAAAGAGATAAAAGAATACCAGCCATATAACAAAATAAATTACAACTCTGATTGTAAAGAACTGCATGTTGAGATACGGCTCTTTAGACCTGAGCATCGGATCAGTAGCAAGAGCTTCAGGGCTTGTCCAGTGAAAGAGATCATGCATTCCGAAAAACAACGGTATGACTAATATCACAAGTACCGGAATTATTGAAGCCAGGAATTCCGAAATTCTTCTGAACGGCGTGCTCCATGTAGCTCCGACAAGATATTCCAGAGCAACAAGCGCAAGTGAGCCTACTCCAACACTTACAAGAAACATATACATCCAGAGATAATCAAAGAATGCTCTCTGTGTGTTCACCGCAAAGGATGCGATCATTGATACCAGCCCTATTCCCAGCAATGCATATCCTATTTTTCCAAGTTTAGCAGGTAACGGTTTTTTCTTATAGTCCATTTATGAAATATTTATAAAATAAATTGTATATTTAAAATTAATAATTTCTTATTGACTCTGATTACTGTTTTCTTTTTCTTCATTAACTCTTTTCACCATTGTCCTGACTTTCCAGTTAAATACTGTTTGAAGCCACAAATAATCCAGCTTCTCTTTCGGCGTCATTTTAGAAAGTGGTTTTTCTAAATGCCCGTCAAACATCGGATCGATCTCAACCCCGTTTACCGGATTTATTTTTTTGTTCATAAATTATTTCCAGTTCATTTTATTTACCCCACACTGCCCTCCCTTTTGAAAAAGGGGAGAGTTAGGAAGGGATTGTAAAATTCTACTTCGGCAGATCTTCATCCTTTGCATTCTTCGATCTCTGCATCGCTCTTATATAATGTATGATCGCCCATCTGTCATCTCTCGAAACCTGTTCTGCATAACTCGGCATTGTGTTCTGTCCGTTTGTAATCACATGATAAATGTTTCCGTCCGGCCAGTTAGTTACCTTTACGGAATGAAGCGTCGGCGGCTTCGGGAACTGATTATTAAGTCTGCCGTCGCCTTCGCCTCTGTAGCCATGGCATGGGCTGCAGTATATGTTGAACCTGTCCTGACCTCTTTCGAGAACCTTCTTGCTTACCGGAACCGGATTGGATAAGAACTTCACAGCCGAATCAGGCATGCCTTTATATTCATAAGGAAGAAATCCTTTTGCAACAGTTCCGTCAACAGGCGGTCTTACACCTGCTTTATTTGTGAAGAAGCTGCTCGGACTCTGCGAATCTATTCTCGGCTGAACCCACATCCAGTCAAAAGGCACTACATCATACAATACAAAGTTAAGCGTGAAATAAGAAACCACAGCCGTTAATACCGCCGTACCAATCACAGCACTGATAAACTTTTTTTCAAATAAAGGAGTCTTATTTGTAAGATTTGAATCCCGGTAGTAAATCTCCTGTATGTCATAAGCTCCCGTAGATAAATATAAATTCTTAACTATTGTTTCGGTGAACTTATCGTCTTCTGACTGAATTACAATTCCGTATTTGTCAGTTGATACATTCAGCATGAAATTTGTGTCATTAAGCGGACTGTTGAGCTTCGGCATTTTATTGAACAGAATAAACATCCCGAAAACAGTGGCTATACCGGTCAGTAAAATTGTTGCCTCAAATGTAATAGGAATTGAAGAAGGCAGTGCAAAGAACGGCTTTCCGCCTATTATATTCGGATAGTCAATTCCCATCATCCATCCTATCATCAGCAGAGCAAGAAATGTTCCCGATATCCCAAAGAAAAATGCAACATAACCAATCTTGGGTTTTCCCATTCCCATCGCATCATCCATTCCGTGAAGCGGATAAGGAGTATAAACATCGAACTTCTCATAACCCTTTCCGGCAACTACCGCTGCAGCTTCAATGATCTCGTTAGGAGTATTATAAAGAGCTGCCAGGCCGTAAAGCTTCCTGCTCCTCGGATCTGGGTCTTTTCCGGAATTGTACTTTTTTAAATTGTCAATTAACTTTTTAAACATATTATTTTTCTGCTTTCAAAAATTTTCGGTTCACTCTATAATGTAAATAATGTAATATAAATAATGTAAATCCCTCTTATTACACTCAACTAACTCTGCACTCTCAAC
>CAZLOL010000206.1:0-6700 GCA_964561045.1 uncultured Ignavibacteriaceae bacterium
CGATTGCGCGCCGGAGCCCATGGACTCCGAAGACCCGCTGTTCATCCTCTATACTTCCGGCTCCACCGGCAAGCCCAAGGGCGTGCTGCACACCACCGGCGGCTACCTGCTGCAGGCGGCCATGACCTTCAAGTACGTGTTCGACTATCGCGAGGGCGAGGTCTATTGGTGCACCGCCGATGTGGGCTGGGTGACCGGCCACACCTACATCGTCTACGGCCCCCTGGCCAACGGCGCCATCTCCCTGATGTTCGAGGGCGTCCCCACCTACCCCGATGCCGGCCGCTGCTGGGAAGTGGTGGACAAGCACCAGGTCAACACTTTCTACACTGCCCCCACGGCGATCCGCGCCCTGATGGCGGTGGGCGATGAGCCGGTTACCCGCTCCTCCCGTTCCAGCCTGCGCCTGCTTGGCACCGTGGGTGAGCCTATCAACCCGGAGGCCTGGGAGTGGTACCACCGCGTGGTCGGCGACGAGCGTTGCCCCATCATCGATACCTGGTGGCAGACCGAGACCGGCGCCCACATGATCACCCCGCTGCCCGGGGCTGTAGACCTCAAGCCCGGTTCCGCCACCTTCCCCTTCTTCGGTGTGGAGCTGGCCCTGCTGAACGAAGACGGCTCCGAGGTTGAAGGCGCCGGTTCCGGCTACCTGGTGGTGAAGTCCTCCTGGCCCAGCCAGATCCGCAGTGTCTATGGCGATCACCAGCGCATGATAGACACCTACTTCAGCAACTATGCCGGCTACTACTTCACCGGTGACGGCGCCACCCGCGACGAGGACGGCTACTACTGGATCACCGGCCGTGTGGACGACGTGCTCAACGTATCCGGCCACCGCATGGGCACCGCCGAGGTGGAGAGCGCCCTGGTACTGCACGACAAGATCGCAGAGGCCGCCGTGGTCGGCTTCCCCCACGATATCAAGGGCCAGGGTATCTACGCCTATGTCACCCCGATGGCAGGCGTGGAGCCGGACGACGACTTGCGCGCGGAGTTGATCCAGCTGTGTGTGAAGGAAATCGGCCCCATCGCCAAGCCCGACATTATCCAGTGGGCCCCGGGCCTGCCCAAGACGCGCTCCGGCAAGATCATGCGTCGCATCCTGCGCAAGATCGCCGAGAACGAGCTGGACAGCCTGGGCGATACCAGCACCCTGGCGGATCCCTCTGTGGTGGATCACCTTGTCGCCAACAAGTTATCTTAATTCTCAAAATGCAGGTGATTCTCGATAAGTGATCAGATATATCAACAATTTGGCATTAATGTCATGTATCGATTAGCCCAGTTCTTGATACCAATAGTCCTGACAATAATATGGCAGTGGATGGGCTACAAGGACGATGAATCGACACGACGTGGTGGGAATGGTGACCTCCGAGAAGGCGCCTTGGGAGCTCCAAGAAGTTGAAGTCAAGGGCGCCACGCAAAAGTGGTTTGTAAACGGCCCTCAGTCTCTCCGTCAGCTCTATGAGGACAATCTCAGCGATGAGCCGTTCTATGCCTATGAAGACGAATGCTATACCTTTCAAGAAGTCTATCGAATGGCCGCAAGCCTGGCTCAGCAACTGCAGAGTCGATATGGCGTGAAACATGGGGACCGCGTTGCTATAGCGATGCGCAACTACCCGGAATGGCCCATTGCCCTTGAAGCCATAACGTCCATTGGCGCTATCGCGGTAGCAATTAATGCCTGGTGGCAGCCGGAAGAAATCGACTATGCGTTTAAGCTCACGGGCGTTACCGTGGTCATAGCGGACCAGGAGCGGATAGAACGTATCTCCCACATCGCTCCGGAGTCTACTCCCCATATCATCGCCGTACGTGCAGCCCCGTCAGACTCGACCACTCCAATAGACACACTGACAAGCTCCAACGACCCTATGCCATCGGTAGGTATTCACCCGGACGACGATGCGGTAATACTGTTTACATCCGGTTCAACTGGCCACCCCAAGGGATCCGTATCTACTCACCGCAACATTCTCGCGGCGCTACTTTCGTGGGAGGTCGACTTCGTCACTCATTTCATAATGGAGAACGGCGAATTTGATCAGGAGAAAATAGGAAGCGCAGCAAAATCTCAGAGCACCGCCTTACTGGCAATGCCGTTGTTCCACGTGAATGGACTGCACGCAGTGTTGCTATCTGCCTTCCGCACGCAAAGGAAGATCGTCTCCATGTACAAATGGGATGCGGCCACCGCTGCAGATATCATCGATAACGAAGGCATATCGACCTTTGTTGGGACACCAGCGATGACCGGTGATTTAGTTGAGTATGCAAAACGATCACACAGAAATTTAGAAAGTCTACGCTCAACAGGTGGCGGAGGATCCGCGCGTGCTACGTCCCAGGTGAAGGACATTGGACAATCGCTAAAAAATGCCGCGCCCTTTACTGGCTGGGGAATGACCGAAACCAATTCGATTGGTACCGGTATTTACGGGGCGGACTACCTAAAAAATCCCAACTCGTCTGGCATGTGCTCTGCAGTACTGGAAGTTTCAACGATTGATGAACAGGGCAACTTTTTGCCTCCTGGGGATCGAGGTGAACTCGTTGTCCGGGGCACCTCTGTAATTCACGGATATTGGAATCAGCCCCAGGCCAACAAAGAGTCATTTGTCGGAGAGTGGTTCCGAACTGGTGATGTAGCCTATATCAATGACGGGCATCTTTATGTGGTCGACCGCATTAAGCAACTCATTATTCGGGGTGGTGAGAACATTGGCTGTGGCGAGGTAGAAGACGCCTTGCTGGATCATCCTGACGTGATAGAAGCCAGCGTTTATGGTGTGCCTGATGAACGTCTAGGAGAAACCGTTGCCGCGACACTTTACATAAGCGCGGATGCAAAAAATGTCGCAATTTCTGACTATCTGCAATCGAAGCTAGCCAAATTCAAAGTGCCTGAGTACTTGAAACTGTGTACAGAGCAATTGCCCAGAATAGCATCCGGCAAGATCGACAAGCGTCGTCTACGCCAAGAGCACATAGGCGATCTGGGTCTGCCTTTTGACAGCCATCAATGAGCAGAACTATCAATAATTGAGCAGGCCAAACATTCTGCGCCAAGTTGCGTCCCCATATACTCGCAACGAGAACTGCAAAATAATATCAACCATATTAGGGAGTCCTATAATGAGTAAAAGCTGTTCTTTTCCCAAAACCGCCCTGTCACGCTCCGTTATGCTCGCCAGCGTCGTGGTCTCCGGCACGCTAATCGCCCCCAATCTAGCCAGTGCCCAATCCGGCCCAGCAGCCCTTGAGGAAGTTGTCGTTACTGCAACGAAGCGTAGCACCAGTGTCCAAGATGTGCCGATAGCTATCACTGTCATGACGTCAGAAACCCTTGAGAATGCCGGGGTGAATGACATACTGGCACTTGAGCGAGTGGCACCCAGCTTCAATATCAATACATCTGATTCAGCGACAGGTGGCGTCCAACTCAGAGTCCGGGGTGTTGGCACCACGGGCAACAACATCGGATTTGAAAGTTCCGTTGGGGTTTTTGTCGACGGTTTCTATCAGCCCCGGCCAGGCGGCGTTCTCGGAGATCTGGTAGACATAGAGCGCATTGAGCTGTTGCGGGGGCCTCAGGGCACCTTGTTTGGTCGGAATACCTCGGCTGGCGCATTGGTCATCCACACCAAGCGTCCGGACCTGGAGAGATTTGGCTATTTCGGCAACCTGACCACAGGCAACTATGACCTCGGCGCTGGCCAAGTTGGCGTCAACATGCCGCTTATAGAGGACACTCTCGCGTTAAAAGTGACCGGCTCTATCCGAAAGCGCGATGGCTTCATTGATGGCGGCTTTGGCGGTGACAATATCAGTCGCGATCGAAGCTCGGTCCGGGCGGATATGTTGTGGAATGCCGAAGAAGCAGGCGAACTGCGGGTAACTGCCAGCTATGGAGAGGGTGACGACAAGTGTTGCCTCGCGGTTTGGCGCAATGACTCGCAGTTCCTCCTTGATAACGTATTACCTTATGTGGATCCCGAACTTGGTCTTGGCGAAAATGCGGGCGTTCCACCCGACCTCGTCGGTAGAGACGCGCTGGATGATTCAAAAGCTGTTGATGACTTTTATCGCAACCCCAGTCGAGGTTGGGGGATCACCGTCGAGTACAATGTAGAAACCCCTCTTGGCGATTTGACCTATTTGGGCGGGTATAACGAAGGATTCGCTGACTCCGAGCGAGCGGACTATACGCAGAACGCGATTTACTCTGTTGGTGACACGCCAGCCGGCCGCGCGCTTAATCCTGAGCGCGACTACAAGTCCATGAACGGTACCGAAACCGAAGCTTATAGCCACGAAATTCGGTTAAATGGACTGGCCTTCAATGATCGATTGGATTGGATGGTCGGCGCCTACTACGGTTATGAGGAGTTGGATCAGAAATACACACTCCAGTTTGAGGAGGAGATGCAAATTGGCTGGAGTATTGGTGCATTTGGTCAGCCCACATGGAATGAGCTGAATTTTGTCTCCGGTGGAGTAGACGCCGTATCAGACTTCGGTTCTCCCCATGCTTCCCAGGAAAGCGAAACCTGGTCGATCTTCACCCACAATGTGTTCTCCGTGACCGACAAACTCGATGTAACTCTGGGCTTGCGTTACGCTGAGGAAGAGAAAGACGGTTCAATGCAGGAGCAGGTAGACGGACAGCATAACGCCTGTTTCGCGAGCTTTGAGAACTTGGAAAACAGCATACCCTTCTACAGCGTAACGCCAGGATTGAGTCTTGGCCGCCTAGGGGCCGCCATCGCGACCAACTGCTGGGTGTTCACAGCACCCTTCTATGATCCGGATGATCCGGATGACTTCTTTGTACCGTATGCGACTAACCCCGCTACCGCGTGGTTAGTGGATTTCATGCCGCGGCCCTTTGATGAAAAATTTGAGGATGAAGAGCTGACATATACCGTCAATGGCACCTATCACCTTAATGACAACACCAATGTTTATGCCAGCTTCACGCACGGATTCAAATCAGGTGGATTCAATCTTGATGTATCCTCAGGTGCAGGCGGCTATGATCCACGGTTTGACTCTGAAACCGTGGATGCCTTTGAAGTCGGCTTAAAAACCGATTTCTGGGAAAATCGCGCCCGGGTGAATATGGCAATTTTCTACCAGGACTTCGAGGACTTCCAGGTACTTGAGTACGATGGCACACGGTTCCAGACGTTCAATGTCCCCAAAGCAGAAAGCCAGGGTGTCGAGGTAGAATCAACTGTGCAGTTTACTGAGAGCTTCGGCATGAACCTGGGTATAACCTATACGGACGCTGAGTACCCCAGTGACTGCTCAACCTTTAATCCCAATGCATCAGACTTCTCATCCCAAATCCTGCCTTTGTGCGGCGCTCCGTTAACCAACTCCTCTGAGTGGGTCGGTGTACTGTCTGCGAACTACTATCAACCCGTCTTTGATGGCAACTGGGCCTTTTTCGCCTATGGCTCGGCTCGCTATGAATCAGAGAGAAGAACCAGTACCCAGCCCACCGAACCGCCTAACGTTGCAGGATTGACAACTGAAGCAGAGGTCAGGGCGGCCGTAGACGCTGCAGTTCCTCTGCCGGGTGACATCCAGGATTCGAACACCAAGGTTGACCTGCGATTCGGCCTGACTATGTTGGAGCACAAAGTGTCGATTGAGGTCTGGGGGAACAATGTGTTTGATGAGCGTACCAAGTTCGGCACGTTCAACATCCCCCTTCGAGGCTTTACCGGCGAACGCGCCCGAGGCCAGTTTGTCCAGGAGCCTAGGACATACGGCCTGACTTTAAGAAAGGACTTCTGATGGTCCTGCGGCACCATCCCTGCTTGCCCGGCTGATTTCAGCCGGGCTTTTTTACGTTTGGCGAACGGATGTTACAGTGGGATATGCCTTGTCCAGTAAAGTTTTCAAGTAGAAGCAATCATCTAGGACAAATAGGCTTCGCCGGCACACTTTGTTTTGATTCCATAAAGTACCCAATCAATGTTCAAGTTGGCGATCTGGTAGGGAACCGGTCCCGAAAAGGAGTTATCTATGCTATATCGTAGTGGCTTGCGGTGGACGAACGGGCCCAACCGCACAGTACATATGATACTTCGGTTATCGCTGATTAGCGTCTTAGCAACAAGTTTTTCGATACAACTATGGGCAAGTTCTAAGTCACCCTCTTCAGTGGGTATTGAAAAGTCTACACGCAATATAGACACGGCTCGGATTGCTTCCCCGTCGGAAAGTAATTGGCTCAGCTATGGGCTTGATTATGATGAGCAACGATATAGCCGCCTGGCCCAGATAGACAGCGACAACATCACCGACCTTGGCCTCGATTGGCACTTCGATACCGATTACAACCGCGGGTTGGAGGCAACTCCGCTGGTAGTTGACGGCGTCATGTATGTGACCGGCAACTGGAGCGTTGTGTATGCGCTGGATGCTTCCGATGGCAGATTGATCTGGCGCTACGACCCAGAAGTACCTAAGGAGTGGGGGAAAATGGCCTGCTGCGACGTCGTGAATCGAGGCGTGGCCATTTATCAAGGAAAGGTTTTTGTCGGCACGTTAGATGCCCGTCTGGTGGCTCTCGAGGCTTCAACCGGCAGGGTCCTATGGGACATAAAGACGGCAGACACATCCAAGTACCCGTACACCATAACCGGAGCGCCCAGAGCCGCAAAGGGCAAAGTATTTA
>CAZLOL010000207.1:0-3889 GCA_964561045.1 uncultured Ignavibacteriaceae bacterium
AAAATCTATATTGCAGCAGACGGAGGACTTTACCGTTCTGATAATTTCGGTGAAACGTTTTATTCCTGCAACGGCGGATTCGTGACTTCACAGTTCTATGCAGCATTTGCAAATTCTTATCAGGATTCAGTATTCTGTCTCGGAGGACTGCAGGATAACCGTTCTGCTTTTTATCAGGGATCAGATTCTTGGTACAAAACATTTTACGGGGACGGCATGAGCTGTGCGGTAAATTCTCTGAACGACAATATCTGCTATACGGAATATACTTACGGAGCAATTAATAAATCCGTTGACGGCGGACTTAACTGGTCGGGCATTTCACCTCCCGGATCAGGCAATGAAGCGAATTATTGTTTTGTCACTCCATTTATATGCTGCCCTTCAAACCCTGATATTTTATATACGGCCGGCAAGTCGGTTTATAAGTCTACCAACAGCGGAAGTTCATGGCTCGGTCCTTACGGGACAACTGTCATTGGAGGCACAAAAATTTTATCAATGTATTCTTCCGCAACTTCCGTTGATACTGTATACTGCGGGGCGGTGAACGGGAGAATTTTCAGAAGCGTTAATGCAGGACTTAACTGGAGCAACGTAACAGACAGCAGCATCACACCGAACAGGTATGCAACTGATATCACCGTCAATCCGAATAAGTCAAATGAAATTATCGTTACATACGGAGGATTCGGAACGGGTCACGTTTTCAGATCAACCAATGCCGGAAACAACTGGCAGAATATTTCAGGGAATCTTCCTGATGTTCCTCATCATTGCGTTGTGATGGATCCTGTTTATAATCAGAATATTTATATTGGCAATGATCTCGGAGTATATGTGACAACAAATGCGGGTGTGAACTGGCATGAATACAGAACAGGAATGCCTTATGCACTGGCTTTTGATGTTACT
Organism: uncultured Ignavibacteriaceae bacterium; assembly: GCA_964561045.1. Classification (GTDB taxonomy): domain Bacteria; phylum Bacteroidota; class Ignavibacteria; order Tepidaquicellales; family Tepidaquicellaceae; genus JAGPCH01. The sequence continues at coordinate 916 of CAZLOL010000207.1, forward strand.
GTTGTCTATCCGAACAGAAAGCTCAGAGTTGCAACATACGGTAACGGGATCTATGAACGAAAGCTTCTTGAGAATCCTGTTTCGGTAAATCCTGCCGGTAATGAAAATGTAAACGGGTTTAGTCTGTCTCAGAATTATCCGAACCCGTTTAATCCTTCTACGCATTTGGAATTTGGGATTTTGGATTTGGGATTTGTTTCTTTGAAAGTTTATGATTTATTGGGTAAAGAAGTTAAGACTTTAGTTAATGAAATCAAGCCTGCGGGAATTTATAGTCTGGAATTTGACGGGAGTAATCTCCCGAGCGGAATTTATTATTATAAGATCGAATCCGGTGATTTCATTCAGGTAAGAAAAATGATCCTTTTGAAATAAATATTCAGTATTATTCTGCTCAAAGATCCTGTCTTTCTTATTGATAGTCGGGATCTTTTTTATTTTACAAAAATTTTCCGAGAAAGAATTTTTAACTTACAATTTCAGGCGGATTTAATTTTATTTAAAACGGCCGGTAAAAGTTAAGATACACTATATTAATATTATAACTTAATCTAATGAAAATTCTTCCTTTTGTTCTGATCTTAGTAGCATTTATCTTTTCATCCTGCGGACAAAAAGAAAACAAAACTCCGGAACCGGGCGCAACAACAGAAAACAAAAAACAGCCGGCTGCAAATACAACCGGACAGGAAAATGAAAATAAAGAATCTGAAAATCCCGAAGCGGAGAAAAGAGAAAAGCCAAAAGATATCCGAGTAAATTTTCCCGTGGGCTCTACACAAGTTACGCTGAATGGGAATATAAAAGGATTCGGACAAAATATCCCTTATGTCTTTGAAGTCAGTAAAGGTCAGAAGCTGAATGCTTCAGTAAAGCCAAAAACAGGCGAAGGTAATATAAGAATTGGACAGATTATTGATCCATCCGGAAAAGCAGACGGTCCTTTTGGTGACCGGATGACATATATTTTGAATCAGAGCGGCGACTGGAAATTAGTACTGAACGAAAATATGATGTCGGGAGAGCCGTGGGAAGGTGAGTATCTGTTTACAATCGAAATAAAATAATTTATAGAATATTTGAATTAGGTTTACCAAGACCGGGTGATTTGAAAAGATAAAAGTATTTAAGAAAAATTTTATAATATGAAAAAATACATTTCAATATTTGCAGCAATATTATCATTGCTTAGCTATAACAAAATAAATGCACAGGATACATTTTCTATTTGCGCCATTGATCCACTGACAGGCGAAGTCGGAAGCGCAGGAGCTTCTTGCGTAAATGACTGCACTATTCTTACGGATGTTCATCCGGGCTATGGAGTTGTTCATACACAGGCTTCATGGCTTGCAGCAAATCAGAATTATGCAAGATCGCTGATGAACCTGCATCTTCCTCCGCAGGCAATCATAGACTCACTTGTCTTGCACGATGCTCAGAATAATCCTGCAATCAGACAGTACGGAATTGTTGACCTGACGAACGGCGGGAGAGTAGCTGCTTATACAGGAGTGAATTGCCTGAATTATAAGAATCACATAACCGGATTGAATTATTCCATTCAGGGTAATATCCTTCTCGGTCAGCAGATACTCGATTCCATGCAGACCAGATTTCTGAATACTCCCGGAACACTCGCTGCAAAATTAATGGCAGCAATGCAAGGTGCTAAAGTTGTAGGAGCCGATACACGCTGCGCAAGCTGGAATACATCTTCAAAATCCGCTTTCATCAGAGTTGCAAAACCCGGTGATACAACCGGAACACTTTATCTTGATCTGAAAGTGCTGAATACTCCTTTCGGAAGAGACCCGATAGATTCACTGCAGATATTATATAACGGCTGGCTGACTTCCATTAAAACAATTTCCTCGGAAGTTCCGCAGAAGTATTTACTCGAACAGAATTTTCCTAATCCGTTTAATCCTTCTACTTCTATTCGTTATTCGTTAATAGAAAATGGTTTTACTAATCTGAAAGTATATGATGCATTGGGAAATGAAATCACAACTCTTGTAAATGAAGATCAGAATGCCGGTACTTATGAAGTGAACTGGAATGCTTCGGACTATCCGAGCGGTGCTTATTACTACAGACTTAACAGCGGAAGCTTTTATATTACAAGACGAATGGTTTTTCTGAAATAAAAAATAAAGCCGGATTCTGATCAAGTCCGGCTAAATCATATGAGTACTGTGTACTTTTATATATTGTTAAAAACAGAAGTCCGGAAATTATTATTGAAAGTGTTTCCAATCTAAAACACTTTCATCTCTGTCAATTATTAAACCAATCCCCTTCCATATACCACTTACTGCCTATTTGTTTAAATGCTATCGGTCTCAGCAGCATAGCTCCCTGATAGACCATCTGACTTTTATCAGGATCATAAAAAGGCGAAATGTTCTGAGCTAATTTCAAATCGGCATAAAGTCTCGATTGTTCCGTATTATCAAACTGAAGCAACGCTTTATTCACTCCTCCCATCGAACTTATATAAGACGGATCGACATACGAAGTCATAAATTCACTGTAATGTCCGGCAAACAGTACATCTGTCATATCCTGCATCTGATTCCGCAATGCTATTTTATAGTTTCCGTACTCAGGCGAAACAGAACCCGAACAGCCTATGATAATTACTGTAGTTAAAATTGCAATGAATGAAAAAAACTTTATAGTTGTCAGCTTCATATCTTTTCCGGTTTAATTTAAGATTTTTTACAAAATAGATATTAAGTTCTTTTATTTCAAGTTTACTATTTAAAGGCTTTCTTTATTCTGACTGTTCCGTTGACTAAAGTCAACGGCAATGAAATCTTGATTAGTCTTACGAATCTTATAAATCTTATGAATCTTATAAATCTTACAAATCTTACAAATTTTACAAATCTTACGAATCTTATAAATCTTATAAATCTTATAAATCTAATTCCCCAGCCAGGCTTTCTTTAAGCTCTGCTGATCAGCG
>CAZLOL010000207.1:3989-6698 GCA_964561045.1 uncultured Ignavibacteriaceae bacterium
AATCTTATAAATCTAATTCCCCAGCCAGGCTTTCTTTAAGCTCTGCTGATCAGCGGTTAAATTTTCACTTAAGCTTATTTTAAAATCGTAAGATGTTTTAGTTTCTGAAATAGTAGCTTTTAAAGTTTCCTTGCTTTCTTTTCCGTTAGCGTCAGTCCTTGCAACTACAAGTTCAAACTGATCTCCCTTTTTAATTTTATTTTTAGCCGAACCGAATATACTTCTGGCATTTTGAAATGAGATTGGCTGACCGTTAAAAGAAATCAGCTCGTCTCCTGCTTTTAATCCGAGTTCATTTAAAAATTTATTATCCGGTGATTCGATATTTACTATTTTAAGTCTGTAAGTATCCTGATTGAATCCCATTGAAACGCCCGTTATGTTTATCATTTCAAAAGGATTCTTCTTTACTTCCAGTCCAGCCTTCGCAAAAATTTCTTCATAAGGTATTTTATTCGGACCTGCAACATACGTATCTAAAAATTCTCTGACCTTAGGTGTAGTCAGAGCTTCTATTTCACCAAACAGCTCATCGTCTTTAAAGGGTTTTTCTTTGCCGTATTTTTCAGATAATTTGTTTATAACATCCTGCAGACCGATCTGCCCGTTTGATCCTTCTCTTATTAATATATCAAGACACATTCCGATCAGAGCACCTTTCTGATAGACATTCAGATACTGAGGTTCATATATGTCCAGAGCTCCTTTGCTCATAACGGTAAATGGCAGCGTGTCATTAAACCTTGATGCACCGTTGAGTTTTCCCTCTATGTTTTTTGCAAAATCATCAGGTGTGGTAAGTCCTTCACGAAGCTGAATGTATTCGGAAAAATATTCCGTCACACCTTCATACAGCCACAGATGCTTGCTCATTACGGGATTATTAAAATCAAAATTTCCGATCTCTTCCGAATGAAGATTAAGAGGCGTTACAGTATGATAAAATTCGTGAGCGCTGGTGGATTGCAGCTGCTGCAGCATAAATGATTTTGCCGATGCCGGTACATCCGGCATAAAATATAAAGATGAATTACTGTGCTCGAGCGCTCCGAATCCTCCGCTTCCTTTTTTGTTATTGGAAAAATAATACAGAAATGTGTACCTGTCTGTCGGCAGCTTTCCGCCAAGATGATTTCTGATTGCTTCAAGCAATGGCTTGTCATCATCGGCTATATCTTTTGCGGTGATTCCTTTGCCCGGTGAATAAACTGAAATCAGCACTCTTGCTTCTTCAAAGTTAATTGTCGCTGTATCAGGAACGTTGAAAAAAATCGGATTATCAACAAGGAACTGGTAGTCAGGTGAAGTAAAAACATCTTTATTGTCTGAACGTTCGGCAGCATCAAGGCTCGTCGAACCATAAAATCCCGTTGGTTTTTCAAATGTAAGCGTGTAATCATTTCTTATGTAACCGTCTAAGTATCCGAAGAAACCGTGATTATTAAATACAAATATTTTGCCTTCTTCTATACTCGTTCCCGCCGGCTCGAATATAGGATTGCCGGTAGTGTCTTCAAAAGTATCATCGGCTTTATAGGTGATTTTATAAAGCTTATTCGCATCAGAAATTTCCCAGGTATTGACATCACCTTTGGTGACGGACAGTTCATTTCCTTCGCTGTCAAATGCTTTGAAGTCATAAATAAATCTTCCGAAATCATATATCTTGTAAGTACCGGGGATCATTGCAGGCAGACGGTATGAGACTTTGTCTGATGTTATCACCGGAGTTATAAGTTCAATTGCAAGCCGGTCATTTTCTACTTTGTTCAGATCTACGAAGAACTGATAGTTCTCATTCTGTGCAACCTGTGAGTATATACCGGAATTTAAAACTGATAGAAAAAATAAAATAAGTAAGTAACGCATGTTTTGTTTTGATTATTTAATTTGTGAACAAATTATAAAAATTATATTTGATAGTAATTATTGTTTAGAAGCTTTCAGAGAAAACATTAAAGGTATATCTTCTTCAATTCTGTAATAGCCGTCTTCATTTTTTTCCATCCATGGGAACTGCTGCCAGACGGTGAAAGAATGTTCGTGAAAAAAATCTATTCTTAACCCTGCATTTATCAGCGACATAAAAATATCCGACAAGCTGTGTATCCATTCATAGGTCACATTGTTAACAGTCTTAACATTTTTTTCGGCATAACTACCTTCTTCATCATATCTGAGCGGCTCGGGTCTGCTGAAATACGGATAGTTGACTTTAAGTTTATCTGCACCGGCTGAATTGTCAAATACATATGAGAATGGATGACCTTCGGCAATGTAAAAAAAACCTTTATCCTTTAAGAAATGACTAATGACCTTCGCCCATTTATCAATATCAGGCAGCCAGATCAGAACTCCATAAGATGTATAAACTATATCGAATTTCTTATTAAGCTTTTCAGGTAAAGAATAGATATCAGACAATATAAATTCCGACTTCATGCCAAGCTCATCCCTAAGTTCATTGGCGGCTTTGATCCCTTCTTCAGAAAAATCAACGCCGGTAACATCAGCGCCGAGCATTTCAAGTGACAATGTATCCATTCCGAAATGACACTGCAGGTGAAGTACGGATTTTCCCTTTATGTCACCGAGCTCATCGCGCTCAAGCTGATTAAGTTTGATAACTCCTTTTTTAAAATCTTCAAGCCCATAGAATTCAGTACCTTTATGAATGGAAACTCTTTCGTTCCAGTGAGCCTTGTTAGT
>CAZLOL010000208.1:0-6688 GCA_964561045.1 uncultured Ignavibacteriaceae bacterium
TTCCATTAGTGCTGGATAGTTTAGATTTTGCTTATAATAACGGTCCAATAGTTGCAGATTTCAATAATGACGGAGAAAATGAAATATTGGTTGGTGTTAATTCATTTTCTCCTATAGGTAAAGTTATATTAATTGATAAAACAGGGAATTTAATTCCTAATTTTCCGAAGAAAGTGAGCTGTGTAAACAGTTATATTTGGATTGCCGCAGGAGATGTTAATAATGATGGTTTTATAGATATTATTGTTAAGTCTGATTCTTTGTATGTATTTAATTATTCAGGAATTTCACTTCCCGGGTTTCCCACTTTCATACTAAATTCTGATAATTCTCTAGGGGACTTATTAGGCACTTACGATCTGGACAATGATAATTATTTAGAAATAATCTTGGTAAAAAAGAATAAAATAACAGTAGTTAATCATAATGGGTTAGTTAGACCCGGTTGGCCTATAACAATAGAACAAGGTGGAAATACGAATATTAGTTATTTTGCCGTTGGAGATTTGAATAACGATAACTTAGCTGAAATCATTTTGCCTTCATCAAATAATTTATATCAAACCCCAAATTTAGATTCAAACAAGATTTTCATACTTGAACCTGATGGATCACAATACTTAAACTCACCGATTATTTCAGACTCAAATTATTACTTTGAAAATTTTAATTATCCAATAATTTATACTGAAAATAGCCAAATATACTTCTCAATTTTGTCAAACTATTCACCAACCCGCATACCTGGCAATTATAAATCAAGATTTACAATATATAATAATAAAGGTGAGGTATTAGTAAGAAAAACCTTCGTTACAAATTTTCTCACTGAGAGTATGACAATGGGTAAGAGAAATAATGGGGCATCCTTTTTCTTATTAGGAAATTTGTTTGATCAAACTTATGCTTTTAATAATGAAGCAAATTTGTTGTCCGGATTTCCTGTTTTTACTCCAAATGAACAATACCGAAATCACAACATTGGAAAGTTGACTGACGAATTTTGTTTCGGCTCATCAGATTCACAGGACACACTCGGCGGCATGGGATTACGAGGATACTTGAAATATTGGGATATGAATGGAACTCCTTTGTCATGGTCACCTTTAAGGCCAAAGGGAATACCCGGTACTGCTGCAAGTTTCTGCGATCTGAATAATGACGGACAAGCGGAAATTCTTTCGATGACTAATTATTACATAAATGGAGCAAACGGATGCGGACTTTATGTCTGGACTTTACCTGGAGTAGCTTTTTCAAATGAACATTTCCCCTGGCCTATGTACGGTCACGACCGATACAGAACAAATCAATTCGGATTCATCCCTCCGGATGAGCCGGTAGGGATTCATCCAACTTCAACTAACGTCCCGGATAAATTTTCATTATATCAGAATTATCCGAATCCGTTTAATCCGGCTACGACCATAAAGTTTGACATCAGAAATTCGGCATTTACCAAGCTCACAGTCTTTGATGTACTCGGAAGGGAAATACAAACTTTAGTAAACGAAGAACTGAAAACAGGAAGCTATTCCTTGGTCTTTGATGGCAGCAAATATAACAGCGGAGTTTATTTTTACAGACTTGCTTCGGGGGATTTTACGGAGACCAAAAGGATGCTGATGGTGAAGTAAGTAGTCGTGGATAACCTCTCCTTTATGATTGACATCGTTCATTTTATTTCTTCATACTTTTCCAATAGCCAATCTTTATGGCTAACACCTTTTAAATTTTCAAGATTGATAATTAAATCAGAACTTTTAACAGGTTTATTCCCTGCTCTTACATAAACCAGCTTTTCAAAAGCATTCAAAAATTTATTTATCTTTTCCTTCCTTTCTCCAGTAACCAGTTTATTTCTCATTAGAAATTTTCTGTAATTATTGATTTGGAAAATCACAGAATCATCATGATGCAATTCGTAATACAGCATTAAGTATAAATTTTTAATTTCATACTTAAGAATGAATGACTCTTCTTTGATTTCTCTTAAATAGCAAAAAGATTTATTCAGCGTCAATTTTGATTTGTTATTACTTCCGATGTAAAAATAATATTCGCCATAGGAAAGTTTAAGTAAATTTCCTCTTTTTCCGGGGTGAAGATATTTTGAATAAGTAGTTATGAAACTGAAAGTCCATTTGAACTTTCGTAAACGCAATGCAAGAAGAAGAATGTTTCTGTAAAGGTTTTCATCAATCCAGCCGGTTTTATTATCAGAGAAAAACTTACCCTTCAAAAAACTTTCATAAATTATCAGAAGTTCTTTATCATAATTATTTTTGCCTCCTGATACCGAGTTACTCAGAATGCAGAAAGATATAAGCATTGAATAATGGTATGATATTTCATCACTGCTTAAGGATTTCATGGATTTGAAAAAAGATGCTTTATATTTTTGAAAATGATTTAAATCATTAAGATTTTGAAATGCAGAAAACATATTCGAATATAATTCAATAATGAAATAATTATTTTTGTCATTTCTAAATAACTCTTTAATATTTTTCAGGTCTGTCTTATTAATTAAGGTCAGGGCAATGTTCACTTTTCGTTCAAGTTTAAATTTAGATTCTGAAATTATAATTTTCAAATATGTACTTATTAGTTCTGTGATATAGTGTATAAAGATATTAACAATGTAAGAGTTTCTGATGTATTGGTTATTCAGCAGCATTTTAGCTGTGTTTTGAGGTTTGTGAATTATATTGTAATTCAAATTACATACGTTCAGCAAACTATTATTGTAATAATATACACTGTCATGTCCTTCATTTTCAAGCAGGTCTGAAGCCTTCTTAAAATTCTTTTGAAAAAGAATAGCCTGATTTTTTTCAATATATGATTTTAAAAGGAGAATTAATTTATCCGGCTGATTTTTATTAAGTTCTTCTATAATTAAAAACTCTTCCAGGCAGCTTAATAAGCCCGACAATAAATCTCTAAGGGTTGATTCATTGAATTTCAAACCCGGATTAATTTTAAGAGCAAGCCATTCTTTTGATAATTTCTTCGAGGTGAAATCAGGATAGAACTTTTTAAGTTCATTAAAGAGCAATAATATTTTTTTACTTTTATTATGATAGGGTGATCTTAGAAAGTTTTCTAATCTCAGCAATTCTTTACCTGAAAACCTCTTTAAAAGATCAAAAATATTGTGTGTAAACATAAATAATTTTATAAAAAAAAAGCGTTAATGCTTTTTGTAAATTATTCAAATCCGTTCAATAATTCAAATATTTTTTGAATATCTGAAAATTCTTTCAAAAAAAGTACCGTCAAATCAAAAAAAGTGTATCTACCACCTTAATATTATTTCTCTTAATATTGTATCAACATTTATAAAATTAAAGGAGGAACAATGAAAAAGCTGATACTTGTAATTAGTTACTTGCTGATTACTTCAATATTATCACCAGTCAATACTGAAGGATATTCTGAAGACAAATCGTATAAAGTATTTCACGAAAGTAAGTGTGAACATAGATTTAATTATACTTATGTATGGGAATTAAGAAATGGGGTTTGGTGGATAATAGTATATGATAAAGACGGGAAGTTTGTTAATGAATATCCGGCGGAATAAATTTATTAATAAAAAATTATTGATAAAGCAAAGAAAATAATTTCTTTGTAATTTAAAAACATAAATCAAAAAGGAGAAAAATAATGAAAAGAAAATCAATCTTTTTTCTTTCACTGTTAGTCTATTCAGCTATAGCTGTTTTCTTTGGTATTGGTATGCAAACTAATTTAAATGCAAATGCTAATGTAAACGCATTACCTTCCTGGGAAGTGATAGTTCATGGTGATGGTGGGTATGGACTCCTGCCAGGAGCTGAAGTTTATATTCAGCAAGGATCAACAAATTTATTTGATAGTCCCCATTACACTAATGGCAGTGGCTGGACCTACTTTGAAAACGGCGGGAGCTCTTTTCCAGACGGAACTTATACTGTAAGAGCAAAAAAATCCGGATATTCAGATGGAATTACTACGGTTGTGATCTCTGGTGGTTCACCCGTGTCACCTAGTACCCATGTTAATATAGGACCACCGTATTAAATAATAAAAAAATATCAGTAGTCCAAGATCCTTTAAGGAATGGACTACTGAATAAAAATTCTTAAATCTTTTAAAAAAAATGAAATGCTCATTACTTTTGTTAGTGGCCATAGCAATCATTATTGGATTAAATTCTACAAAATCAAATTTTGACTTTTTAGTTGAACATTTTCCAAGTACCATTTATAGAGGAGATGAGTTTCCCGAAAGTTGTTTAAAATTAGATGATTTCTATTTTATTAATGAAAACACGGGTTGGGTAATCAGAGGCATTGATTCAATCAAAAAAGTTTATAAAACTTCAAATGCCGGTAGAAATTGGAATGTGATATTCGAAAATACAAACACTGTTTTCAGATCCATTGTGTTTAAAGATTCTTCAAATGGTTTTATTGGTACATTAAGCAATAATGTTTTACTGAAATCTTCTGATGGGGGAAATAAATGGAGTGAAGTAAATTTTCCAGGAGATAAACCCGGGGGTATATGCGGACTTTATCTATTGGACTGTCTCAATATTTACGGTTGTGGAAGATATAATAAACCTGCTTATTTTGTAAAAACCTCTGATGGTGGTCAAAACTGGATTTCAACAAACCTTTCTTCAAAAGCTTCACTATTAGTAGATTGTTATTTTTTTAATATGAGTGAGGGAATATTAGTTGGAGGTCAAACGGTTGATGATTACTTTGACGCATCTCCTCTTATACTTTCCACTTCTGACAGCGGTAACTCATGTAATATAAATTACATTGGTAAATGTAAAGGAGAAATTTGTTGGAAAATTCATTTCATTAATTCAATGACCGGTTATGTTTCCATTCAGAGTTTTAAAAAGAACAGCAATTTTATAAAATATCTGAAAACTTCAAATAGCGGCGAGAAATGGATTGAATATGAGTTTAAAATTATTGAAAGTCGTTATGAAGCTTTATCAATATTTTTTTTAAATGAAAATTACGGAATAATTGGAGGTTTAAGATATTTGGATAATGGCAATATTGAAGGTGAAAGTTACTTTACTACAAATGCAGGTATTAGTTGGACTTTAAATTCCAATTACCTTAACTTAAACAGAATAAAATTAAATAATAATCAGATTTTTGCTTCCGGCAAATCATTTTATAAAATTATACTTCCATGAAGAAAATAATCATTTTGATATATTTATTTATTTCAGCTGGTTCTTTCCCGCAAACAGCACCTGTTCTACTTCCCGGATATCCTACGGTTGTTGACAGTACACAAGGTACTTATAATTCCGGAGCTTCTCCCATTGTAGCAGATTTCAATAATGACGGAGAAAATGAAATATTGATTTGCGTTAATTTGGATCTCTTAACAGGTTCAATTTATCTTTTGGATATTCATGGAAATGTAAAACCAAACTTTCCAATAGAAGTTAGTTGTATTGACTCTTACATGAATTCTGCCGTAGGTGATGTTAACGGAGATGGATTACTGGATATAGTTGTTAAAGCAGATTCACTTTATGTATTTGATTTTACGGGAAATTTAATTAACGGATTCCCCGAATATTTTCAAAATTCAATGGCGAGTTTAGGTGACAGACTTGCAATTTATGATCTTGACAATAACGGAAATTTGGAAATTATATTATGCAGAGCAAATAATTTAAGTGTTTATAATTCAAACGGACAGGTAAGAAGCGGCTGGCCGAAATATTATAACATAAATAACCTGATTGCCTTTGTTTCGTTTCCTTCAATAGGAGATTTGAATTTTGATAACGTTCCTGAAATAATAATGCCTATAAGTTATTTCAATTATTCAACTCAAATATACGACTCAAATATGATATATATTTATGAACCTGACGGGTCGTTGTATTTAAATACTGTGATTAATTCCGATTCAAATTATTATTTCTGGTTTAATCCTGCGGTAATTTTTAAGAATAAGAATAAAGATTCAACATTTTTTGTGATTAATTCAAATAATTCTCTTACCGGGATGCCTTATACGTTTAAAAGCAGAGTAACAGTTTATAATTCGTCGGGAGGAATAATCAACAGATTTAACTTAAACCCTAATGATATATTAGGGCAAATATCCATGGGAGATCTTGATAATGATTCTATACCTGATATTGTTTTTGGAAATTACCTTAGACAAATTTTTGCTTATAATTTAGAAGGTGAATTATTTCCGGGATTCCCGATTGCGTCAAAGAATTTTGAGTTTCGTACCAGTTCCATTGGGAAAATGTCCTTTAATAATTGTTTTTTTGGAATGAATTCATTAAACGAAACAAACTATCTTCGTGCTTTTAATAATCTTGGTGAAGAAATACCATGGTCACCTCTTTATCCTCACGGACCACCACTTTGTGCTGTAACTTTCAGTGATTTGAATAATGATAAGAATGTGGATTTTTTAGTTACAACATTCGGAATAACAGGTAATGCTGATGCAACCGGTCTGTATGCCTGGACTTTGCAGGGAATAAATTATAATTCGGATAATTTCCCATGGCCAATGTACGGTCACGACCGATACAGAACAAATCAATTCGGATTCATCCCTCCGGACGAGCCGGTCGGGATTCAGCCAACTTCAACTAACGTCCCGGATAAATTTTCATTATATCAGAATTATC
>CAZLOL010000209.1:0-6527 GCA_964561045.1 uncultured Ignavibacteriaceae bacterium
TGTCTTTGAAATGATTTATAAAATCTTTTTTCCATGAACCGAGATGAACTTCATAAACAGATACAGGGGCTTTTTTGTAAACGGGATTTGCAGATGTGAATTTTTTTCTTTCAGTCATCCATTCCCTGTCATTCCATTTATATCCTTTGAGAGAATCTACTATCGAAGCATTGCCGGGTCTTAATTCTGCTTTGAAAGCATAAGGATCCGATTTGAAAACCACTTCCCCGTTCTGTGACTTTACGGCATACTTGTAAATTGTGTTTTCATTTAGTCCGGGAATAAAGAGACTCCAGTATCCGGAAAAATCTGTGTTTTCCATCGGGTGAACACCGGCTTTCCAATCGTTGAATTCACCCGTAACACTTACTGCCCTTGCATTCGGCGCCCAAACCGTAAACTGAACTCCCTTAACTTTTTTTATGATAACAACCTTCGAACCCAGTTTTTCATAGCTCTTATAATGCTTGCCCTCGCCTAAAAGATGCAGATCAAGATCACTCATCTTTAGCCTGAAAGAATAGGGATCATCAATCTCTGTCAGCTCATCTTTTTCATTCAAAAAAATAATTTTATAAGAAAATAATTCCTTGTGCTCCGTAAAAATTGCCTGGAATACACCTTCACTGTTGAGTCTCTTCATTTCATACTTTTTCTTCCCGACTTTAATTCTGATCTGTGCTTCAAAAGCAAGAGGCAGATAGGCATTTACGACGATTGTGTTATTGAATTTCATTTTGTGAGGACCCAGAACCGCAAAGGGTTTGCTTTCTTCGAACTGGGCAATCTTCTCAACTGCTTTGCGGGTGAGTTTTTTAATCTCGGATTTATTATCGCTTATTACTTTTTTCTTCATATTTCAAAATCCGTAAAAGATTTTAAAATATAAACTCAATAAAACTATGATGAAATGATCGAATGGTTGTTATTATAAATCTGATTAAAAATCCGCTGATTCGAAAATTTCTGCTCAACTTTATACATTTGATGCTTTGCAAAGGGCATTGTCATTTTTGTTCAGGCGGAGGTGCGGAGTTTCCTCCGTCCAGTGACATTTTCCATTTTCCGTCTTCCTGTTTTTTCCAGACAGTAAAGTAATTTCCGTAAAATATTGTATCCTGCAATACCATCTTCCAGTTACCCCACGTGTAACCGAGATCTCCCGATCGGGCAACATCAGCTTTTACCGGAACCCATGTAAGTGATTTTGAACCCGGCTTGTCCTTAAACATATCATCAAACTCTTTTTTCCCGATCACCGGATATGAGCCTTCGTTAAGTTTTACGAACTCATCAGATGCATATTGGCTGAGTGCGCGGAAGAATCCCTCTTTGGTTGCCAGATCACTCATTGCAAGATCTGCATTTACTATTTCCTGTTTCAACTGCTCTGTCCGGTCCTCATTTTTTTGTGTGCAGGAAGACAAATAAAGCAGGCAAAACAACAGAAGCATGAAATACTTCATAAGACAAATTAATTTTATTTTTTATATAAATCTTTATTAATTATTCTATCTGAATGTTTGTACGTTAATAATTAGACAGTTAAATGAAGTATCTGTGACAGGAAGAAAACTTTTCATTTTAAAATCTGAATTGAACCAAATTGCAAATTCTACGTATCATTATTTCAGAAATCATAAATAATAATGAATTCAGTTATTGTATTTTTAATTTTAATCATATCTGCTTTATTTATTAAGGGAGTCAAAGCACAGCCGGATAACTCTGTTCAGAAAGACCTGTTAAACATTCCCGAGCTAATATGGAAGCATTCATCAAACCGGCCATTTTTTTCATCTCCTGTTATCAAAGATGATAAGATTTATATCGGCGGAGATGACAGTATTTTCCGGGCTATTGATCTGCTCAGCGGCAAGCCGCTTTGGGAAATAAAGACTAACGGAAGCATTCGATCTGCACCTCTATTAGTCAATGATATGATCTATCTGAATGGAGGAGACGGAGTTCTTTACAATTTGAATACAGATGGAAAAATTATCCGGAAAGTAAAAGCAGGAAAAGAACAGAAATATGATTTTGCTGATTATCATCAATCCTCTCCTGTGTTTTTTAAAAATACAATTTTCTTTGGACTCGGAGATGGTTTCGTTTATGCTCTTGATTCAGAAAATGGTGATATAAAATGGAAATATCAAACAGGCAGTGTCGTTCATTCAACACCTGTTGTTGACACCGGACGGCTATTCATAGGTTCTTTTGATGGAAATGTATATGCTCTGAATATTACAGACGGCTCTCTTATATGGAAATTTAAAACTGTAGGACATATGTATTTTCCAGTAGGTGAAGTACAGGGAAGTCCTTCTTTTAGCGGAGATCTTGTTTATATCGGAGCAAGAGATTACAACTTCTATGCAATTGATAAAGAAAAAGGCTACTGCCACTGGAATAAAGTTTTTAAAAAGGGATGGGTATTAACAAGTATGATAAATGACACAGTTCTTTATCTCGAAGGAGCTGACGAAAGGATAATATCTGCTGTAAATACTAACACAGGAAAAGAATACTGGAAACGTGATATGGAATTTCTTATGTTTGGAAGACCGGCATTCAGTAATTCCATGCTTTATAACGGCACGACAATAGGAAAACTCCATGCCATAAATAAATTTACTGGAAATGAAGAATGGACTTTTTCAACTGACGGTTATAAAAATAACAGGCTGAAATATTTTAAGGATGATGATTCTTACAGGGATGATATTTATTCGATCATAAAATCAAACGAACATTTTCTAGAAATAGAAATGGAGCTCGGAGGAATATTTTCAACTCCTGCAATATCAAACGGATATCTGGTTATAGCCAGTACAGAGGGAAACATATATTGTCTGAAAAGCATGGAATGATTTATATATCCCGGATAAAAGATTGTTATTACTGATTTTCTTTCACTCCGCTTTTTTTCAGCTCCATCATATACTTTGTGATCAGAGCTTCATAGTCTTCAGTATATCCTTCTTTCTGAAGTTTGAGAAAGTCTTCTTTCAGTGCATTGAAAGAATTAGGTCCTTTTAAGACTATCTCAGGTGGTGAGCTTCTCATTACATTATCACCCGGTCTTGATTCGCGTTTCGGTTCGAAATCTTTTTCTCTTTGTGATAATTGAGCATCGAGCATTCTGGAAAGTATTCTGTTCTGTTTTTCTAACAGTTTATCATCATACCTGTTCTCTTCCAGCTGTTTTACAACTTCTTCCATTTCCTTTTTAACTTCATCCATATCACCTAATACTTTATCTCCGCTTCTTTCCTGTTCTTTCTTTAGTTCTTCATTCAGCTGTTCCATGGATTTCTGTATCTGCAGCTGTTCCATACTTAATCTCTGCATTTCCTGTTTCTGTCTGTCTGTAAGGTCATTCGGACTTGTACCCTTTCCGTTATTTCCTTTCTTGCCGTTTTCTCCGCTTTGTCCGTCCTCTCCCATTTGACCCATCTTACCTGTTTTCCCGTTGAGTCCCATTTGCTGAGCTATTATCTCTCCTAGTCTCTGCATCATCTGACCCATATTTCCCTGCCCGGGTTTTTTACCCCCTTTTCCGCTTTTGCCGTCATCACCCATCTGACCGAGCATATCTCCCAGCATCTTTGCAGCATTATCAAGTGATTGTTTAGCTTTGCCCTGATTTGATGAAGCGTTCTCCTTTTTCTGATCACCGAGTTCCTGTTTTGCTTTATCCATTTTATTGAAAGCATTTCCAAGCTCCTTACCCATCTCCGGACTCATTTGCATTCCCATTTTAGACGCATTCATCAGATCATCAATACTCTGAGATAGCCTGCTCTGCAGATCTCCCTGTTCCTTTTGATTTTCCTGAAATTCATTTTTATCCGACTTATCCAGATCATCCGTCTTATCTTTAAGCTCCTGCTGCTTTTTACTCATCTCTTCAAGCTCTCTTTTTATCTGTTCAAGTTTTTCCTTAAGCTTGTTCTCCATATCCTGTGAATCCATCATTTCGGACATAGCATCCTGCATATCCTGATTCATCTCTTCGAGATCCTTCAGTATTTCTTCCTGTGTTTTCTCTGAATTGCTCTTTTGATTTTTCTGAAGTTCATCTCCGGACTTCTGCATTTTGTTTTCCGTATTCTTCTGCTGCATCTTCTTCTGCAGTTTCTCAAGGTCTTCAGCGCTCATCTGCTCTTTCATCTTATTTATCTCATCAATAAGTTTTTTAAGTTCATCACTGAATTCCTTTGTATGATCTTTTATATCTTTCTGCTTGTCAGAAAGCTCTTTCATTTTATTCTGATCATTCTTATCGGAGTTCTCGGTTTCTTTTTTTAAATTTTCCTGATCCTTTTTGATTTCATCCAGTTTCTTTGTAAGTTCTCCGAACTTCTGCATGTTCTCTATCTTTTTCAGGAGTTCCATGGCTTTTTCCATATACTTTTTAAATGCTTCTTCATCGAACTTGAAATTCTTCAATGCCTCTTTAAGTTCATCGGGATTGTTTTTTTTCAAAGCTTCCCTTAATTTTTCAAGCATCTTCTGAAGCTCCGGAGTATTTATTTTATTAAACATCTTCTGAAGTTCCATATATTGTTCGAGAGTTTTCTGATCGAGCATGTTTTTCTGCTGCATCTCGTTCATATTCTGATCAAGCTGCTTCTGAGTCGAGTTCATATTATTCTGGAAATTTTCCAGTTTGCTCTCCATCTGTTTCTTTCTTTCTTCGTTAAGTCCAAGCTCTTCATTCTTCTGGAAGTCTTTCTTCATTTCTTCTATTTCCTTATTAATGTCCTGCGCCTGTTCAAATACAGATTTAAGATCTGTTTTCAGCTCCTTTGTCTGATCTTCCTTCTTTTTAAAAAGTTCTTCAGGAGATCTGTAAATCAGTGTTCTTATATCTGACCTTGTTGACTTTCCGGCATTGTCCGTTACTTCCATAAAATACTCGACACTTTCTCCGGGACGCAAGCCTGTTTTGGAAATTTCCCACATATACGGAACTTCCAGGGAAGTTGCATTCAGATTTTTTATTGGAATATTCTCATAATTATAATCCGGAGCTGAAGCATTTCCTGCAATGGATCTTAATTTTCTGTATCCGACAACTAATTTAGAAAATCCGAAATCGTCTGAGATCCTTGCTCTTAATAAAATTTCTCTTTCACCGTTCAGCGTGTAATTCGTTTGAGACGGTTCTATTATCGTAATCTTAGGTGCTTCATCTGTGATCACTTTAACAGTATAAAGCTGCGTTCCCCTGCTTTCGATCCCTTTTTCATCCTTTAAAACAAACTTATAGTTTCCGCTCTCTTTAATAACTACGGAACCTCTTGCTCCATCTCCGCTTACTTCGAAATTTATATAATTATCATTGAACAAAATTCCTGCCGAAGATAACGTTTTATTCGATTTAAGATCGAAATAAACATTACTTCCTTCCGGACAGAATATATCACCTTCATTTTCCGCAAGGGTTTTTGAAGGTATTCCCGTAAAATCCGGAGGGTAAACAGTTACATTGAAACTTTTTACAATCGGATTATCAGTTACGCTGATCTTGTATTCTGATGATCTGACGTTTTTATATTGTGCAAAGTATAACAGGTTTGTATTAACGTTTTCTATAACTGTTTTGAAATTTCCTTCTCCGTTTAATTTCAGCATTTCCGGATCAGAAAGTATTTCATATTCGTCAGAAGTGATCTGTTTTGTAAAAAACTCAAGCTCTTCGATCTTAATATCAGATTTTGTAGAATTGATGTTGATAACAACCTCAACTTTTTCACCTTTTGACACTTCAGTATCACCGGGCTTTATATCAAAGGTGATTCCAAGTTCATTGTCAACAAAATTGAAATTATAATTAATTATTCTTCTTACCGCACCGAACATATCAGAAGGAAATATTGAAAATGATATTACATTTAGCAATACCGATGCCGCAAGTATCAGTGCAGGTTTTTTCAGCTTACCAAAATCAATCATTGATCCTAAATTCAGTTTCCCTGCTTTTTCATCCATTTCATAAATATCAGCATCAATAAGCTCTTCAGAGAAAACAGTTTTTGATGCAGTTTTGTGATACGTTTTATATAATGAAAGCGAATTCGAAAGGTTATCTTTTATGTCAGTAAAATTATTACCGACTTTCTTTGAATATGAAATAAGGTCAAATGACCTTAAGACACCTATTCTTTTTAAAACATAATTTATCAGAAAGTAAACTATTGTAGTAACTGACAGCGGCAGAAAAGTCCAGTAAAAGATCTTTCTCACAGGAGAATTAAAATGAAAAACAGTTTCCAGAACAACGAGAACAAATGCCAGGGAAAAGATTATTATAAAGGTATAGATGAGGTTTTTTGTCAGATTAAAGAGAAGTTCTTTCTTGTTTACGTCCGTGAGTTTCTTTTCAAATGTTTTATAAATTGCTTCTGCAGAACCGGAAATATTCATAGTATGATTTTCTTTATTATAACTGAATTATCTTATTTTTGTTTCAATATCAACATAAAGAAGATTGTAAAAGTTATCAATGGAATTATGAA
>CAZLOL010000210.1:0-1325 GCA_964561045.1 uncultured Ignavibacteriaceae bacterium
TCTGCGGTTAAAAAAAACGAGCATTTAAAACTTTTTTGGTTCTGGCTCTGCCAGTTTATGAATTAAGAATTAAAAGTTACGAATAGCGAATAACGATTTAAGAATTGAGATAAACGATTAACGAATAACGAATAACGAATATCGATTAACGAACAACGAATACAAAAACAATTGGCAGATAAACTAAGCATATTGATATTTTATACAGGCGGATTTTTAGTCCGACTTCTGCCGTTAAAGTTAGTACAAAGACTTGGAAAACTCACCGGATTATTTTTTTTTATCTCCTTCCTATCAGAAAGAAAGTCGCGCTTAATAATTTAAACCTGTGCTTCCCGGATAAAGATATTTTCTGGAAAAACAATATCATTAAAGAATCCTATATCAATCTCGGCATAAATATGATTGAATTCCTTTATTTACCCAAGATGAATAATGACACAATAAATAATATTATTGATGTTATAAATCCTGACATTGTAAATGATGCCTGTTCAAAAAACAAAGGAACAATATACGTCAGCATGCATTATTCCAACTGGGAATTGCTGGCTTTCGCATTTCCCGTGTTGTTTAACAAAAAAGCAAACATACTTACAAAGATACAGGCAAGCAAAGGATTAAATGAAATAATAAATTCTTACAGAGAGTTTAGCGGAAATGAAATGACAGAGATTGGTTTTTCATTAAAGAAGATATTTGAAAAGCTGAAGAGAAATGAAATTATAGGAATCCTGACTGATCAGTCTGCGCATCCTGATTATTCAGCATACATCAGATTCTTCGGAAAGAATGTCCCGGCATTTTCCGGACCCGCAAAATTTGTTTTAAGACAAAAAGCAGAACTTATTTCAGGCTATTTATCAAGAAATAAAGATTATACTTATACTTTGAAATTTGACAATATTGATTATGATGATTTAAAAGAATATAATAATGAAAATATAACTGAGCTTACGCAACGTATTCAGACAAAAGTAGAAAAAATAATCAGAGAAGATCCCGCTCAATGGCTGTGGTTTCATAAAAGGTTTAAACATATGAGGAATGACTGAAAGGATACTGATAATACAAACTGCATTTCCAGGTGATGTAATACTCACTCTTCCTTTGCTGCAGATATTAAAAAAAAATTATCCTGAATATAAGATAGATTTTCTCTGCATTCCTGCAACCTCGGTGATATTAAAAAATAATCCCTATGTGAATGAAGTTATTGTTTATGATAAAAAGGAATCTGATTCAAAAGATTTTATGTCGTTAATCAGATCTTTGAAAAGCAAAAAATATGATCTGATAATATCTCCTCACAGATCTTTCAGATC
>CAZLOL010000210.1:1425-6481 GCA_964561045.1 uncultured Ignavibacteriaceae bacterium
AGGAGGAGAATCTGATAAAGATCTGACCGGATACATATGCAGCAATTCTGAGAATAAAAATATTACCGATGCTGCTGGGAAGTTTTCAATTCTCGGATCTGCTGAACTTATCAGGCGCTCATCACTGCTCATCACAAACGATTCCGCACCACTTCACATTGCAAACGCAGTGGGAACAAAAGTAATAGCTATCTTCGGAGCTACTATTCCCGGATTCGGATTTTATCCTTACGGAAGAAATGATATTGTTATTGAAATCAACGGATTGAAATGCAGACCGTGCAGCATACATGGAGGGAACGAATGTCCTGTGAAGACTTTTAAATGTATGATGGATATAAAAGAAGAAAAGATTTTTAGTTCAGTTTCGGGATATTGAATAAATCAGTAAGTTTGAAAAATTAAATGTAAATAAAAAAAGGAACTGGAAATAAATCCGGTTCCTTTTAAATTTAAATATAAATATTAAATTACGGTGTCTGTTTCTGAACGAAATTAGTTGAATTATTGTAAGCTATAATGACATCTGTGATATCTGTAGTTCCATCGCAGTTGAAATCAGTAGATGGACTCGTGATAAAAGCTGATGAATTATTATAAGTAATAAGCACGTCCGCTGTATTAACAAATCCATCCTGATTAGCATCGCCCTGGTATACTGACGGGATTCCCCCTGATAATTTCTGGTTATTGCCGTATGCCTGACTGATTGAAGTAGTAAAGTCATAACTTGCAGCATGTGATGAGAATGTAACAGTACTTGCGCTCCATGTTTCAACGGAGTTAACACTTTTAACAACAACGTAATAAGGTGTACCGTCAGCTGCGTTTCCGAAGTTAATCAACGAAACGACGTTGCCTCCGCCAGTTCCGCTTACAGATTCTATCAAGCCATAAGGTGAAGAACCGCTTCTCAATTCAACTGTTATTGGTCCTGCATTTGGGCAAGATTCCCAGTTTAATTTTAATGATAATCCGCTTAGCCCTGTTGATTCGTCAGCTCCCATATAAGGTTTTACACCTCTTGAATTTCCGTCAATATCAGTACTTATACCGGAAATTTCCGTTCCCAATAAATTTATATCACCAATTGAAGCACCTGTCAGGTGAAGATCTCCGGCTGCGGCATTTACAAAATTAACATTTACGTTAGATGACGCTGTATCACATGCATTATTTGTAAATAAAGGATTAGCTAAATTATTAGACTTCCAGAGCGCAAGAGTATTTCTTAATACATATGGAGCAGTATTCGTGTTTGCACCAACCTGTCCGTTTGTTCCCGGAGCATAAAGATCATTGAAATTACTAATAAGCAATCCGCTGCAAATCGGTGCAGTTTGAGTATTGCCATCCTGTATTGCAATGCTGCTGGCAGTTGCGCCGGAAGTTGAAACATTATTGTAGAAAATGTTATCGTAAGTTACCATAAAAACACCGCCTCCGAAAGAACCAAAGCATGCTGAAGCATAATTAACTCCGGCTCCGGCAAGATAAATTGTATTGTAGTAATATTCATTTATTCCGTTACCTCCTGCAAAATTAGTTGATCTGACACCATACACAGTTATAGTACTGTGAAGCGGCTGAGATGGCTTAGAAATTCCGGTAATAAAATTATTGTAAAATAACTGACTGGCTGCTACTACAGCTCCTGCCTGAATACCAATCGCTCTGACAGTTGTTGTTGCACTTGTGGATAAATTAGTTACTTCAAGAATTTTATTACTGTGAATATCACCATAGCTGTTTTGACCGGAGATTCCTATGATTGCTTGTGTATTAGCAGCATTAATCGCTCGTAAAGATGCAATTGTGTTATTGTGAACATTTACATTTGAACAGTTGCTTACAATAATTCCGATTGCGGAACCGCTTGTACCTGTTAAATTATCACCGAGTGGAGAAGTCTGTCCTAAAATACAGTTAGCGATCTCAATATTGTTTTCCGTTGGAAGAGAAGGTGCGGATAATCCGAATATTCCAATACCTCTGTCTGATGAATTTATGTTCAGATTCAGATATTTATTATTATTGTTAGCCTGTCTTGCGCTTGTAATAGTAGATTGAAGTACACCATGAGAAAATCCGGGAACTGTTCCTCCACCGCCTAATGTAATATTTGCATTTTTTATTGTATTATTTTCGGCACCATCAAGGAAGTTAAAACTTTGAAGATAATAACCGTATTCTATTTGATTGGCGGTACTTGTACCTCCGTCAACCACATCAATATTTTCAAAGGTCACCCAGTCTGATCCAAACAAACCAATAGCATAATTGTTTGTAGCTGATGTCCCTACCGGGTTTACAACAACTCTTGCTTCAGATGTTACAGGTCCTATGAACTTTATAGTGTTGATTGCGCTTGTACCACCTATTTTAGTCAATGTAACTACTTCAGGATAATTACCCCCTGCAACTGAAATAGTAACAGGTCCGCTAATACCATTATTAATCAAAGCTGTGTTGCAATCGAGGAAATTAGTGAAATTGGTTCCGCTGGTCGGGAAATTAAAATCAATAGTATAAGCTCCAGCTATAGAAGAGGCAAGAGTTGTAGTTCCCGCAGATGCAGAATAGTTCAGATTGTTTTCCACTGTTGCTGCGACTTTGTAATCGTATGTTGTTAATTGATTAAGTCCGCCTAAAGTAGCAGTAACTGTATTAGCAGCGACTGTGCCTATGAAGCTGTATGTAACACCGCCATCAACAGATTGAAATATTCCGAAAGAAAATTCACCTGTTGAATTATCAGTCCAGTTCAAAGTTAATACACCTGATTGCACAGAAGTAAAATTTAATCCGGAAGGAGCAGGTAAATTTGCTATACCTGTGAATGTGATCATGCTGTTGGAAACAGGAACTGTTGTTAGTGCATTTTGTACTGTGTTACTGAATGTTGCAGTATTTGCAGTTTGCTGGGTTAAAAGCTGAGCAGCTGTTGGAGTTGCGCTTACTGTTGCCGCATTTATTCCGAGTGTGTAAGAAAAAGTTGAGACCTGTGTCATTGTACCATAAACATATTCAATGTGACCGTCTGACTCATATAATTTAACCTGAAAATTTAAATTGTCTGTCCCGCCTGAAAAAGTTGCCCCGATCCATTCAATTGTACATACTCTGCTTCCGGGAGTACCGGTGGTTTTATAAACTATGTTATTTAAACTTGAAACTGCAAGATTATCGTAAAGTACTGCGAGAGCATTTGAAGTTCCTGCACTTGCAGTAGTAGCTGCTGAAAATTGTGTATTATTATTTCCATAAGCCAGTATTCCGTCAGATCCGTCTCCAACTACAGTAGTTGTAGTATTAAATGTAACGAATCCATTAGTTGATACACGGAAATATTCAGAAATGTTACCATTATAAACAAATACAAATCCAATTGGCTGATTATTACTCATATTATCGTTAGAACTTGATCCCCTCCACGATGTGACGTTTGTACCTCCGGTAACCGGAGTATATGTAATACCTGTTGTATAGCCAACTGTATAAATATTCACAGCTTCAGGGGCGTTATTTCCTGATACATCAGTATTATCCTGAACGATGTGAGGTTTAGGAACCAGATGTTCCACATTAATTACCTTATCCGGTGTAACGGGATTTGGAATTTCATCTTCGTAATTTTGAGAAACTGCAAAATTACTTGTTAAAAAGAAAAGAGCCAAAGCAATAACAAATAAATAGTTTTTTTTCATGTTGTTTAATTTGTTTAATTAATGAATATAATTTGGATAAAACTTTTCCATACAATTATTTAATTGATAAGAAAAAAAATAAATTTAATAAATTTTTAGTTTTAATAAATTTATTTATTAATTTCTTTTAACTATTTCAGTAAGAGACTTCTGAATAAATGCAGGTAAGTATCTATTGCTTATCATTACTTTTTTAAATTTCAGTGACAAATTAATGACAGAATATTCCAACCTGAATGATCTAAGAGTTTATCAGAAGATTTCTTAACAATGATCCCGTAAAAAATATAGATTATTTTTTTGATATGGAACATATAAATAAAATTTAAAAATATATATAGAAATAAAAATAAAGATTTCTTTGATTAAAATATTTTTTTTATTTTAGTGTAAAGGATATGTATTTTGTATATAGTAATCAGGTCCCATTATTTTTGGATCAATTCCAGATCATTTACATTAAAATACACAATTTAAATTTGATATTGGTTTAGATGTAAATTTATTGCAGGTAATGAAATATAAAATTTTATAATATTACCGGGTTTTAATCCCAGAATGTAGTGAAGTTGAATTGTATGCTTCAAAAAGATAAATTTAACTGCCTAATTATAAGTTGGTAATATCTTCATCAATAATACTTTAATATTTTAAAAATGGAAAGATTTCAGAAATAGATTTTCTCACATTAGTTTTTAAATTTTAATTTTTCCGCTCACTTTGTATACTTTGGATTTAAAGGCTGATGCCAAATATTAAAGTTTAAATAATTGGGAGTGGTGAAGAATTAAGTTTGAGTAGAGGAGAATTAAGTTTGAGTAGAGGAGAATTAAGTTTGAGTAGAGGAGAATTAATTTTGAGGGGAAGAGAATTAAGTTTGAGGAGAGGAGAATTAAGTTTGAGGGGTGACGAATTAAGTTTGTTGGGTGAGTAAAATATTTTTGTAAAGCAGCTATTTCCCATTAAATAAATAATAAATACGGAGGAAAAACAGTATTGTTTATTAAAAAAAAGACACAACCGTGAAAAATAGCCGATTGAAATTCTAAGCAGCTGCAAAAGTAAAAAATTTGCTGATGACAAGTTCGGAAGAGTTCTTTTGCCGAACTAGGATTCGAAATCAATGTTGCCACTGCGAAATAATTTCAGGCAATTTTTCACCTGAGGGAGAGTATTATTTGCCAAGATTTCGAGTCTGATCCGGTATGCTCTTTTATGGATCACATTGCAAAGAAAGCGAATTTAAATCAAAGCCAGAATTTTGGGTTTCAAACGATTTGAGCATATGTAATTTAAATATTTGAAATTATAAATATTAGTATTTGTATTTTAAATTATTTTAATTAGTT
>CAZLOL010000211.1:0-6468 GCA_964561045.1 uncultured Ignavibacteriaceae bacterium
ACTATTCTTCCTGCTAATCCACCTGTCTGATTCCCACCGATAAGAATTGTATTATAATAAATATTGCAGGTATAGTTTTCTGCGGTACCTGTAGTATAGATACCGTAGGTGGTTGCTGCATTTAGGTTATTTGCAGTCATAGCAATAAAATTATTCTCAATATTCAGGACAGAGCCGGTTCCCGGAGCAGTGATAGTTGCAATACCTCTGGGAGCAAGAGATGTGGAAGTCGAGTTCGCAATGAAATTCGTTATCTTGTTTCTTCTGATATTAAAAATATATCCGTCGAATGTGCTTTGAATATTTATTGCAGTTACATTTGCTATATCGGTGGAAGTTCCGGTTCCGTTAATTACACAATCTTCTATGGTAGTATGACTTGTTAAATTCAAAAGCCAAATTCCGACAAATCCGAAATTTTCAATTGTGCAGTTTGATATTACAGTATTAACAACAGCATTTGCCGATGCACCAGTACTGCCATCAGTGCCGATCCCTGTTCTCCCTCCGTTTACATAACATCTGTCTATGAGATTATTGGCGCATCCTCCGGGGATATTAGGAGATGGTCCTATCTTTATACATTTAGGACCTGTAGTTCCGTTAGTAGCATTATATGCTTTAATATATTTAACTACACAGTTTGATGCACCGCTATCAAGATTAACAGTATTAGCATTTGAACCGGTTGATGTGTTCCTGATTTCAAGATCCGGAGAACTTCCGGTACCACCGGGTCTGCCGTCGAGAAATATATAATCTGCCGCATGAATATTTAATATTCCTGCCGTATTTCCTGATGAAATGATTTCACCGGTATTTCCGGCATCAGGACGGATGGTAATAGTATTGGATGAACTATGACCTGATTTTAATCTCAGATCAATGGGAAATAATTCTAGAGAACCATTGTATGCAGCCAGTATTTCTATTATGTATGCACTTGTAATTGTACCCGGAATGGCATTGTATGCTTCTTCAATGCTGCCATGTGAAGAGATGAATGTGCCGCCGCCGTCCTGCAGCTCTACTGAGCCTGCCTGTGAATAAACTGAACTGCTGCGAATAAACAGAAAAGCTGTCATTAAGGAAAATACGATGTAAATTTTTTTCATAATGTTTTTCATTTAAATTTTAAAATAGAGGATTTGGATTATTTTAAGCTAAAGTTTTATAATTAAATTATAAAGTGAAATTTGCAAAGTAATATCATTTTATTATTAATCGTTATTCTCTGATGGAGATTAATTATTATCAATAAAAAAAGAGGGCTGAAATGGATAAACCCTCTTTCCTTAATATTTCAAAACCAGACTACGGTCTTTTTACACTGACAAAAATTGAACTGTTGTTATATGCATACAATAAATCCGTTAAATCAACTATACTGTTGCAGTTCAGATCAGTTGCTACATAACCTGTGACAAAACTGCCTGCAGCATTATAGATTGCCACAATATCCGATAAGTCAACAATACCATCCTGGTTTACATCACCGGTAAATATGGAATAATATATGCCGGCAAGTACCTGATTATTGTCATAAGCCTGAGAAGCAGCAGATGTGAAGTCAAAATTCAATGTACCGTCTGTAAAAACTTCCCCGCCTGATTTGCTCCATGTAGCTATAGAGTTTCTGTGCTTTACAACAATGTAATAGCCAACACCGTCAACAGGTTTTTCGAAATTAAATACTTGCGCATTACCCAGTCCTCCTAATCCCTTTGCGGAATCCAGTATATGATAAGGCGGCAAAGAATTTCTTAATTCAACATAAACGGTATCGGTCATGGCGCAGACTTCAAGATTTATTTTTAAATTTAATGTTTTATTTTGCGTTGAGGTTGAGTTTGCATCTCTCGGTGAGACTCTGGTTTTGTAATCAGACAGCTGCTGATCGCCGCTTGTACCGTCAAAGAATATGAGACGGTTAGTTGCAGGGGCACCTGCATAGAAATTATTTGAGTCAGAAGTAAGAGCATAATTGGCTAAAGCCGTGCTGCTTCTGCGGTATGCTACGGTATTTCCGCTCGTCGAACCCGGAGCAGAAAGATTAATGATATTATTATGCCGCATATTTACGGATGCAGTTGTAGCAGTTGCATTTCCGGCGACCGAGATACCTGATGAACCGAAAGTTGATCCTCCTGAGGCGGTAAGATAAATTGAATTATCATAAATATCAATCGTACTGCTTGTTGCAGTGCTTGTAGAATTTATACCTACAACTCCGTTTACATTGCCCGAATTTGGCGCTTTTATATCTGATATGACATTATTATAAATCTGAATACCGGTTCCGGATGAAACCCAGCATCCGAAGGCTGTACCTGTAGAACCTGTATTTCTCAGATCGGAAATTTTATTTCTGTAAATATTATTTGTAGCGCCGGCAGTACTGAATATTCCTATTACTCCTCCCGTGGTTGTAGTTCCGCTTACTGCTGACAGATTATAAATAGCATTATCATATATATTTCTTGTTGAACCTGCATTACCTGAAACCCGGATTCCCGCAACTATGCTGCTGGCAGAAGAATTGGAGCCGCCTACTGTAAGCTGATAAATTATATTTTCATATATATATTCAGTTGCAGGATCAGTATCATCATTACGGTATCCGTAAATCTGGCTTGAAGAAGTTCCGGAAGAATTTGGAATTGCATTATCATAGATAAGATTTGACCAGCAATTTGTGAGACCGCTGCCTGAGCGAATGCAATACATTATTCCGCTTACTCCCGTTTTTCTGTTACCATAGATCTGATTATCATAGATATTTGATATTGTGGTAATTGCAGTTCCGCCCAGAAGAGTTGAAGAACCTGTTCCCGAATGAGAATTATTTCTGATAATATTGTCATGAACTATGGCAATATTAGTAGTACCAACCCAGTCGAGTGAAATAGCCGCGAAAGTTGTAGTATTTTGAACTGCATTACAGTCTTCTATTATATTGTGATGTATTCTCACGGTATCACCCGTACCAAGTACTCTTACAGCCCATGTACCCTGTGATGTAACACTAGAAATGACCGTTACGGTATTATAGCTGATTTCAAAAGTAGCCACATTTGTTCCCGTTCCGGAAGACGTCACCATAATACCAACTACAGATGAAGATCCGCCGGTACCAATACCGCCGTTGATTACATTGTTGCTTATTTTCAATTTATCCTGACCTTCACATCTTATCCCGTGTGCTAATCCGGCAGAAAGCTGGCTGCCACCCCAATTGGTGATATTATTTGCCGGCTGGGATAATTTCCCTATTTGGTTATATCTGTCTCTGATATTTGTGACAGACTTTGCAAAAATTCCTATGTCAACATCAGAAATTGAGCATCCGTAAATCTCATTATAACTGTTTAACCCGTCAGTATTACCGCCTGTTGTATCGGCAGCTACTGCAACCCCGGACAGATTTTCATTTGCAATATAGATTCCGATAGAATTAGTATTACTTTTCTGAAGTGTAATGCTGCAATTTTTTATTACATTATTCTGGCTTCCGTCAGTTGTTGATGCTCTGAGTAAAACATAACCCCATTCCATCATTGCATTTCCGGTATTTGAAACAGGATCCAGAAGGTCAATTCCGTCAAAGGTAATGTAATCAGCTCCAGAGAGTTTGATTATTCCGTCTAAAGTAGCTGACGTTCCCGGAGCA
Source organism: uncultured Ignavibacteriaceae bacterium (assembly GCA_964561045.1). Taxonomy (GTDB): domain Bacteria; phylum Bacteroidota; class Ignavibacteria; order Tepidaquicellales; family Tepidaquicellaceae; genus JAGPCH01. Next base: position 3,671 of record CAZLOL010000211.1, read on the forward strand.
GCTGTGATGAGAGGATTTGCACCTGCACCGCTTTTTTGAAAAACTACCGTATTAGCTGCCGTAGGAGGATCAGCAATAAATGCTATTACAAGATTCGAAGCAGTTTCATTATGACCGGCAGCGACGTTGAATGTTACTCCTCCGGTTCCTACGCCGGCAGTATCAAGTGCCTGTATTGCATCAGAAATAGTAGCGAAATCACCGGGAACTGACTTATTTCCTGATAGTTGCGCTACTACACTTATGTTAATTCCTGAAATAATAAGGAATACAAATAAAATGAATGATTTTTTCATAAGGATTTGTTTTTGGTTTATAAAAAATGAATTTTGTTATATCTTAAAGTAATAGTTTAAATTAGAATAATCAGTGAAAATTTTTATTTTAAACATATTACTTCTATAACTATGCTCTCCACATTAATTAAGCAAATTTCAGTTTTATTCCATAGTAAATACTTTGTAAATTTATTAATTTTAAAATTAATAAGAATATATTTATGGCAAAAAATACATCTAAAGCAGACCCTGTAAAAATCAGGCTTGAAGAGATCGAAAAGGAGCAGGCTGAATTATCAGAAAAAAGAAATTCACTTGTCTCTCACTGGAATCTCGAAAAAGATCTTATTAAATCCATCAGAGCATCTAAGGAAGAAATAGAAATTTTGAAGACTGAAGCCGATAAAAGCGAAAGAGAAGGTGATCTTGCAAAAGTTGCTGAGATCAGATACGGTAAGCTGATTGATCTTCAAAAAAATATAGATTCTCAGACTGAAAAGCTCGCTGAAATACAAAAGGATAAAAAAATGCTAAAGGAAGAAGTTGATGCCGAGGATATTGCAGAAATAATATCAAAGTGGACCGGAATTCCCGTAACACGAATGCTTGAAAGCGAGAGGCAGAAGCTTGTTCATATGGAGGAAAACCTTCAGAAAAGAGTTATAGGTCAGGAAGATGCTGTCACTGCCGTGTCTAATGCAATAAGAAGATCCCGTGCAGGTCTGCAGGATGAGAACAGACCTATCGGTTCATTTATTTTTCTCGGTACCACAGGCGTTGGAAAGACCGAACTTGCAAGAGCACTCGCTGAATTTTTGTTTGATGATGAAAAAGCAATAGTAAGAATTGATATGAGCGAATATATGGAGAAGTTTTCCGTGTCCAGACTGATAGGAGCTCCTCCGGGATATGTCGGATATGAAGAAGGCGGTCAGTTAACCGAAGCAGTAAGACGCAGACCGTATTGTGTTGTCCTGCTTGATGAGATAGAAAAAGCTCATCCGGATGTATTCAACATATTGCTTCAGGTGCTTGATGAAGGCAGACTGACTGATTCTCAGGGAAGAACGGTAAACTTCAAGAATACCATCATAATAATGACATCTAATTTAGGCTCTCATCTGATACAGGAAAAGATGCAGCTTATAGATTCAAAGAACAGAACTGAGATAATGAACGAACTAAGGGTGAAGCTTATGGATCTTTTGAAAGCTACTATCCGGCCTGAATTCCTTAACAGAGTAGATGAAATTATACTGTTCATGCCTTTGACTGAAAATGAGATCAGGGCAATTGTTGATCTTCAGATAAATTACCTGAAAGAAAGAGTAGAAAGAAATAATATGAAACTATTAATAGACGACGAAGTCATGGACTGGCTTGGAAAACTGGGATTTGACATTGCTTACGGTGCAAGACCGTTAAAAAGAACTATTCAGAAATATATTACAAATGTTCTTTCCGAAAAAATACTGAGCGCTGAGTTTCTACCCGGCGATACGATTGAAGCAAGACTTGACAAGCAGGGACTGATTGAGTTTGTGAAGAAAAGTTAAGTGAGTTGAGTTTACTGCACAGATTCTGTAAATAAATTTATAAATATTTAAACACCTAAAAATAAATTTTTAATATCTATTGATAAATTACACAGAGAATTATTTTGACTTAGAGCTTTTAAGACTATCAGAAATAAGACTTCACGAAGCTACAGAAAATATCCGCCTTCGAAATATCTACAACAGGATCTCTAAATCGAAATATCTGATCAATCCTGTAATTGTCGGCAGGCATAATGATGAATTAATCCTGCTTGACGGAGCAAACAGATACGGTTCACTTAAGGAAATCGGATGCAAGCTCATTCTGGCGCAGGTTCTTGATTATAAAGATCCTGATCTTAAGCTCGAAAAATGGAATCATCTTGTATATGATTTTGATATTAACAAGATTAAAACGATCTGTGATGATAACTCTTACCTTTATACATACACAAGCTATCCCGATGGTCTGAAAATGCTTGAAAACAATTTCAATTATTTACTTGCTGCTGATATCAGCAGAGATGAGAATATATTGATAAAACTCTCAAACAGGCTTGAAGAATTATTGTTTCAGATCGATATGATCACAAAATTATATTTTAAGCATAATCCTTTCGACAGATCGGAATGCGATATTGAGTATTCTGATTTAAAAAAATATACTCGAAGAAAAGGAGTACTGATCGTCTTTCCGACTTTTCAAAAACAGCACATAGTGATTATCGCCAATAACAATCACAGATTGCCTGCAGGCATATCAAGGCACAGGATTCATAACAGGGTACTTCATGTAAAATATGAGATCAAAAAATTATTGAGTGATAAAAATCTCGAAGGGAAGAAGGAAGAGCTGAAAGAGATGCTGAATGAAAAAATAGATAAGAATAAAGTAAGACAATATCAGGAATCAGTTATTGTTTTTGATGAATAGCCCTTTAAGTTTATCAAGTTTATCAAGTTTATCAAGTTTATCAAGTTT
>CAZLOL010000212.1:0-2190 GCA_964561045.1 uncultured Ignavibacteriaceae bacterium
TGTTGAGTTTGTTGAGTTTGTTAAGTTTGTTAAGTTTGTTAAGTTTGTTAAGTTTAACTAAATAAAATCATTGTCCTTTATTCAATCATTTCATCATTTAATTATAGCTAACTTAATTTCACAATATTCTTCATAAGGTTTAAACCCCATCTCTTCATTTATCCTGTACATATATTTATTCCATGGATATGTATCTGTCCTTATAAATTCAAAATCCGGAAAGTCTTCAAGCATCTTAAGATATATTTTTGCTTTAAGAAACCTTGCAAGATTTTGTCCTCGATAGTTTCTCCCGACTGTCGTTAATCCTCCTGCCTGATCTATCATGTGTATGTTTTCTTCTCTTATAAATAACGAACAAAAAGCAGCGATCTTATCTTTGTCAAAAAGCATATACATAAACATCATATCATTTGGACCTTTATCCCACCTGAGTTTCTTCAGTACATCCTCTTTAGTCCTTTTCAGAATTTCCGGTTTATTGGGATTGAATTGATTCATATCTGTTCTTGCATCATTATATATATCAACGTATCTGTCCAAGATCTCTTCATGAATAGTATTGTATAAAATTAATTTATAATTGATCTTCTCTGAAACAGAATCTACTATTTTCTTAAGTTTGTTTATGTCAATGTCCTTTCTCATAATTCTTGCAAATATTTTTCTGTCAACGATTATCCCGCCTGCATTTGTTAATGCATTTATTATTCCATCCCTCCTTGAATATGAATGTATCTCAGTTTTATTTTTTTCCTGCATATATTTTCTTACTATTTCAAATACTGAATTCATGAACCCATCAGGTATGATATCGTATATTGAATCAAATACAAATTCAGCTCCTTCTCCGATCAGTCTTATTCCGAGATATCCGACTGCTGTTTCATTTTCAAAAAATACGTAATGGCAGAGAAAATCCTCAGACAACAGATCAAGGTCTGAAAAAATACTTCTTTTCATTTCCTTCCAATCTTTTATTTTATCTGAATCTTCCCTATAATATCTTTTGTTCAGATCAGCATTAAACAGCGCATATGATTTCCATTGCTCATCTGTCATTTCTCTTGCCTTAACTGTTTTCATTATAAATTATTTTATTAGCTTTTCTGAATTACTTTTTGTAAACTTAAATATACTCCCTTCATTAAATATCCTGAAACCAAGTTCTTCATTAATTCTGAACATATATTTATTCCATGGATATGTATCGGTAATTGCATGCCTGAAGCCGGGATAATCCTCTGATAACTTAAGATACATACGGGCTTTCAGATACTTTGCTAATCCTTTACCCTGTAATTTTCAGCTACCCCGGTTAATCCCCCGCAATGCTGAATGAATACACCGTCATCTTCCCTCTCAATATAAACCTTGCAGGAACCGGCAATACACTCCTTATCAAAAAGCATGAACATATACATAGGATCTCCATCCTCTTCGTCAATCCTAATACTTCTTAAGAGATCCTTTTTCCTGTACTTGGTAAATTCCTCCCGTTCCGGATTATGATGTTCCTTTGCTTTCAGTATGTCATTCATGTAATCAATATACTTTTCAAAGATTTCTTCAGGGATCTTCCTGAATAATTTCAAATCTAAACTCTTTGCATATTCATTACTTTCAACTATGCTTTCCAAATTTTCAAAATCAATATCTTCTTTTTTTAATTTTGAAGTAACTATATTCTCGATGATCTCAATACCGCATTTTTTAAATACTTCAATATCACCTGTCTTATTTGCCAGATAGCATATTTGTTTTGCATCACTGTTTTCAAAAAAAGAATTTAAAACTTCAAAGATCTTCCTGCAGACTTCCCGGGACGGTTCGTTACATTCTGAATCAAAAATAAATTCATACCTGTTTCCGCTTAATCTTTTATAAGCAATAAATGCTGCAGGGCTGTCAGAATCAAAAATAACAAACTCTTTCAAATCTCTTTCTTTTCCTTCGATCAATATATTTAATCTGTCCTTCTTAAATTCCTTCCAGTCCGTAAACTTCCTGAAATAATAATCCCTGTAATCATTCCAGTCATAATCGAGTACAAAAGTGTTTTCTTCATACTTGCATCTGATATTAGTAATAAGATTCATATACAACTGAAATTGATTATCTGTAATATCCTGCAATTCTGTTACATTCATAAGATCACCCTTTTGATTTTAAAATAGTAATTTAAATTTA
>CAZLOL010000212.1:2290-4276 GCA_964561045.1 uncultured Ignavibacteriaceae bacterium
TCAACCAACTCAACTTACTCAACTTACTCAACTTACTCAACTAACCTGAAACAAACATCTCCTTCTCCCTTTGTTCTCTCAGCTGCCTCGTATATAAATTATAATAATATCCTTTCCTGACCATAAGATCATGATGACTTCCGTCTTCAATAATTTTGCCTTTTTTTATAACAAGTATCCTGTCGCAGTTTTTAATCGTAGACAGTCTGTGCGCTATAATTATTGAGGTTCGCCCTTTTATCATCTCGTGAATTCCGCTTTGTATTTTTGCTTCGGTCAGAGTATCAACTGATGATGTCGCTTCATCCATTATGAAAATTCGCGGATTAGCAAGCACTGCCCTGGCAAATGATATCAGCTGCTTTTCTCCAAGCGAAAGTCTTTCACCGCCTTCACCTGCTTCTTCATCAAGCCTGTTAATGAATTCATCTCCGCCGATCAGCAATAATGAATTTACAATTTCCTCTTCTGTCGCATCTTCTCTTCCGTACCTGATATTTTCCCTGATACTGCCTGAAAAAAGATGAGGTGTCTGCAGAACAACTCCCAGCCTGCTTCCCAGACTCTGAATTGTTTTATCCATATAATCAACTCCGTCAATTTTTAAAACTCCTGCCGTCGGCTCATAAAATCTGCAGATGAGATTTATTATCGTTGACTTGCCCCCGCCTGTTTCACCAACCAATGCAACTGACTGCCCGGCATTGATCTTTAAATTAATATTATCAAGGACAGGTTTATTTTTTTCATAATGAAATGAAACATTCTCAAATTCAATTTCACCTTCAATCTCTTCAAAATCATCAGCACCTGTTCTGTTTTTGATCTTCGGCTGTGTATCAAGCAATGAAAATATTCTTTCCCCGGCAGATATGCAGCTCTGTGCCTGCGAATAGAATTTTGAAATATCCAGTATCGGCTCATAAATAAGTGTAGCGTATCCGAAAAATGCAGCAAGCAATCCTACAGTGATCTCCGGAGGTATAGTAATTGCCATTATGCCACCGAAGTAAATTATCATTGCCGCTGCTATCGAACCTCCGAATATTACAAGCGGAGTATAAAGTGCTGTAAAGTATGATGACTTGTAAGATGACTCTCTCATCTTTTCACTAAGCGATTCAAACTCACTGCTAGCCCTGACTTCCTGAACCATGCTTTTATTTACTTCCACACCGCTTATATGCTCATTGAAGCTTGCTGTGATCTCGCTGTTGTATCTCCTTGATTCTCTTGAATATTTTAAAATAAGTTTTCTTATCTTAAATGAAACAATAGTCAGCAAAGGAATTGTTAATGTCACTATCAGCGCGAGTTTTACATTGTAAATGAACATTGCTATAAGACAGAATGTGATCATCCCGAATCCCCATATGCATTCTATAAATCCCCATGAAATTAATTCCGTTACTTTTATTGTATCAGAAGTTATTCTTGACATCAGCCAGCCAACTGCAGATTTGTCATAAAATGAAAACGAAAGTTCCTGCAGCTTCCTGAACAGGTCCTGTCTGATATCATACATTACGTATTCCTGTATCTTTCCTGCAAAGCTGATGAACATGAATACAGACAATGAAAGTATCATTCCTAATCCCAATATCATCAGTGAATATTTAAGCAAAGGAATAAGATCAACATCCGGCTGACTTCCCGACGCATAATATGGCTTATACTGCTCCACTAATGGCATCACTGCCTTGTCCAGCAAATTCATCCAAATAATCGGAGTTACGGCTTCTACTGCCGCAACCATCAGCACAAATATCACAAACCCTCTCATCCACTTTCTGTATTTCATGCTGTAAGAAAACAGCCTCTTCAGAAATGGAAAAATAGAACCTTCTGTCTTAAATTGTTTATCTCTTAATTTACTCATGATGCTTTTATTATTTTAAAATTTTTGTTTCAATTTAAAAATCAACTACAAACGTTTAACAAATTACGATTAACGTTTAACGATTAACAAATAACAATTACGCTTAA
>CAZLOL010000212.1:4376-6455 GCA_964561045.1 uncultured Ignavibacteriaceae bacterium
TTTATTAATTCATCGTGAGTTCCTTCTTCAATAATTTTTCCTTTGTCCAGTACAATTATCCTGTCACAATCCTGAATGGAAGTAATTCTGTGAGCTATTATAAAAGTTGTCTTACCGTCTGTTATCTTCCTTAATGCTTTCTGGATTTCATATTCTGTCTCGGAATCAACTGCTGAAGTAGAATCATCAAAAATTAAAATATCGGGGTCTTTTAAAAGAGTCCTTGCAATAGTAACCCTTTGCTTCTGACCGCCGGACAAAGTTACTCCTTTCTCTCCTATGATAGTCTCATACGAGTCAGGAAAAACTTCTTCAATTATGTCATGTATCTTTGCCGCACGTGAAGCTTCTATGACTTCGTCTATATGTGTATCAGGATTTGAATAAGCAATGTTATCTTTTATTGTAGTAGAAAACAGAAATGGTTTCTGCAATACTACTCCGAACCTGCTTCTAAGATATTCTTTTGAATAGCTTTCTATCTTTTTCCCGTCAATTAAAATACTGCCGCTGTCGGATTCAAAAAATCTCATCAGCAATGAAATGATCGTTGTCTTGCCTGCCCCGGTTGGTCCGAGCAATGCTACTTTTTCACCTGCTCTTACTTTAAAGCTGATATCGCTTAACACTCTGTTTTTATCTTCCTCTTCGTACCGGAAGGAAACATTTCTGAATTCTACATCACCATTAAGTTTTTCTCCCTCATTTATATTTCCTGTGTAATCTTCCTGTTCAATATCCAGTATCGAATATATTCTTTTCAAAGCAATCGTTGCCATTCCCATCTCACTGACTATCTGCCCTATTCTCCTCATTGGCCATGTCACAAACATTGAATAAGCATAAAATGCCGTATATTCACCTACCGAAAGCTGGTTATTTAATGTAAGATAACCTCCGAAAAAAACTGACAGAGCGATCTGTGTATGGACTAAGAAATCAGATGAAGGCCAGTATATCCTGTTTAGCTTCACCAGCTTTAATCCCCATTTTCTTTTTTCCTCATTCTGCTTTGTAAATTTATCAATCTCATAATTCTCCTTTGCAAATGCTTTTACTACTCTTATTCCTGATAAATTCTCCTGCACAATTATCGAAAGCTTATCCTGTTCCTTCTCGTGTTCATTCCATATCACATTTTCTTTCCTGAAATAATAAACTGAACCTATAAGAATAACCGGGACAAACACTATTGCAACTAAAGCATATGTCAGATTTATTGATACCATCATTATAAATGCCCCGATAAATATTGCTGACAATCTCACTACTTCCACAACCTGCATTGAAGCAAATTTTCTGATCGTCTCCACATCTCCCGTACATCTCTGTATGAGTTCACCTGTTGGCGTCTTCGAATGATAAGCTATCGGAAGTGCTTGTATATGTGAAAATAATCTGTCCCGTAATTGCTTGGTTGCCTTTTCTGTCGATGAAGCTGTGATTGCATTTGCTGAAAATGAAAAAATTCCCCTGAGCAACGAGATAACCAGAAATATTATTCCCAGTGTAATCAGTATTATCTGAAGATTATCCATCTTCAGTTCCGGCAATATTGAATAAAAGAATTTTGTTATAAAGTCTTCAGGTGTAAATGTTATCTTTCCTTCACTTTGAAAATATACTATCACCTTATCTACAGCGATCTGAAGAACTTTTGGCTCAAGCATTCTTACAAAAGTCGATATTATCAGCAATACGGCTGATAAAATGTAAAATCCTTTCCACTTTCCAAGAATCTGAAATAATTTTTTCAGGTAATTCATGATCTATACTTTAATTTTATGTTTATTATAAAAAAAAACCGCGGATATTTTGGTATCCGCGGTTTTTGAAAACTCTTTTATGAAGGTAATGTTACTCTGTTAACCTCCGGTTATACCACGGAATATTTTTTTTAACCACATCAATAAATGACGGGAACATGAAGGCTTTGCCTATAATATAATAATTCATTTTTGTCATTTTATTTGATTTAAAATTTCACCTTTCTTGGATTGGTTTTTGAATTCCGTGAGTTAAAGCTTTACAAAATTACGAATGATAATTTTAAATAGCAAGTTTTCGCAAGATTTTTTT
>CAZLOL010000213.1:0-6402 GCA_964561045.1 uncultured Ignavibacteriaceae bacterium
TTGTTAAAAAATTTTCTTACCATTTTGAGTAGAATTTAACTTGTAAGTGATTAATGCCTAATACCAAATACCTATTACTTAATACCTTTTTGATTTATATGTTCTTAATGAAATATAAATTTATTATTTTGCAGTAATTAAAAATAAAAAATCAAACAAATGGCAAATCAATTCTCTTTCGATATAGTATCAGAAGTAGATTTTCAGGAACTGGATAATGCTATCAACCAGGCATTAAAGGAAATTCTTCAGCGATATGATTTTAAAGGCAGCAAAAGTGAGATCACATTTAATAAGAAGGAAAATGTCATTAATGTTTTGTCTGACAGTGATTTCAAACTTAAATCGGTCATAGATATACTTCAGAACAAAATGATCAAAAGAGGGATTTCGATAAAAGCGCTTAAATACGGGAATGTAGAGCCCGCTTCCGGCGGAACTGTGCGCCAGGAAATAAAGCTTCAGCAGGGTATAGAAAAAGAAGATGCAAAAAATATTGTGAAGATGATTAAGGACAGAAAACTGAAAGTTCAGGCAACAATACAGGACGAGCAGGTGCGTGTATCCGGAAAAGATAAGGATGACCTTCAGGAAGTAATGAAACTGCTCCGGGAGTCTGAACTCGAGTTTGCATTTCAGTTTACTAACTACAGATAAATGTGTAAAATTACATAAGCAACTTAACAAACTTAACAAACATAACAAACTTTACAAACTTAACAAATTCAGTTACCTAATGAAAAAGCCGTTCCGGAATATCCCGAACGGCTTAATTTCTTTCAATTACTGACTAATCTTGACAATTTTAGCATTTAGATTATAATCAATATCTAACAGTCTTACCAAATCATCTTTCGTTTCTTTAAGAGTCCTGTAATTCCCGGTATAAATTTTATAATTCACGGTTTTACTGTTAATTATCTCTTCAAGAAAGATATTATTGAATTTTTTTGATTCAAGTTTCTCAATCAATTCTGAAGCTTCTTCTTTTACAGTCAAATTTGCAACTTCAAGAGTATAACCTGTAATGAATTTAATCTTACTGGTCACGTCATAGTAGTTAAAACCGCTGTTTTCAGAAATTTCCTGATAAATCTTGGAATTTGCATCTGCGGCATCCGGAGTCAAAACCTTGATCTTGATCTTCGAACTGCTCAGAATTTGATTTAATTGCTCATCTGTGATACTACCGTCAGCTGTTGAGTCATTATTCCATTCTACAAATATTTTAGATGCAGCTGGAAAGACATCTTCAAAGATGTTGATTGGTGAGAGGTTTTCTTCTGTTTTAGAGACTTCCTTCACTTCCTCTTCTTCCGGGTTATATATTTCAATAACCACGCTGGCGAGTCCACCCATCTGAATTTCATTTTTTGCGGCATTTGAGAGGTCTATTATGCGTCCTCTGACATATGGTCCTCTGTCATTGATTCTCACAATGGTTGAGATCCCATTTTCCACATTAGTCACTTTGACTAGAGTATTGAAAGGTAAGGTTTTGTGTGCTGCCGTCATTTCATAAGTGTCAAACCGCTCTCCATTAGCGGTTTTTCTTCCTTGAAATCCTGGGCCATACCACGAAGCCACACCCTCCTGAACAAATTCAGGGTCTACATCACGGATTTTTGCAAATAAATCTGCATTTTGCTTCAAACTGATTAAGTTTGTTAAAACTAATGCGAATAATATACCCGCAAGAATTTTACTTTTTAACAATGTTACTTCTCCTATTTATTTTATCGAATACGCCCCGGGACTTTCGTCCCGAAACAATCTTTAGCATTATAGGAAATGCAAACTTAATCTTAGCTTTATTTTAAAGAACAATATTGTTTCTAAGAAAATCTATAACTTTTTGTTATGCAAAGATACCCATTTTATCCCTTTCTTTCAACCCTATTTCTGATAAATTTGTCATCACCACTTGACTTTGTCATTAATTTTATTACAAATGAATATTAAAGGTTATTTAAAAAGGATAAATCCGGAAGGACAGGTTGGAATAGATCTGAATTACCTTAACATTCTTCACAGCTCCCATCTTTACAATATTCCGTTTGAGAATCTTGACATACACAGGGGAAAAGAGATTTTATTGAATGAAAGTTCCCTTGAAGAGAAAATAATTTCAGGAAACAGGGGCGGATATTGCTATGAACTAAACGGAATGTTCTTCCTGCTTCTGAAGGAACTGGGCTTTCATGCTAAAATGATCTCTGCCAGAGTCAGTAACGGCAATGGCGGCTGGGGTCAGGAGTTTGACCATCTGGCTATTATTGTTGAACTCGGGGACCTCCGGCTTGCTGATGTCGGGTTCGGGGATAATTTCATTGAGCCGCTTAAGTTTGAACTTGATACAGTTCAGAAGAATCTGAACAGGTTTTTCAAAATCGAAAAGTATGATAAGGAATATTACAAACTAATGAGATCACAGGACGGGAAAGAATTTTCCGATGAGTATATCTTCACTTTGAAGGAAAGGAAGTGGGAGGACTTTAATGAAATGAACAAATACCATCAAACCTCCCCGGATTCTCATTTCACAAAGAATAAAGTCTGTACGATAGCAAAACCAAACGGGAGGATCACACTGACAAATTCAAAACTTAAAATTACTGAAAATGGCATTAGACAAGAGTCAGAAATAAAGGATGAGAAGGAATTTGGGGAAAAGTTGTTTGAATATTTTAAGATCCGTTAATCGTTAATCGTTTTTGTTAATCGTTTTTGTTAATCGTTTTCGTTAATCGTAACTCGTAACACGTAATTCGAAATTCGTTATTGTAATTTAGGTGCAAATATTTATATCTGAATAATCCACAAATTGCAATTGGTGTCCTGAAAGAAAATTGAAGAATAGTTCATTTCTGATGTTTTAATACACTTTTCTGCTAATAAACTCTATAATTATTTAATCTTATTTCTTCAAATGTCCTGTCAAAACACGGAAATAAATCTTTGATTTAATCTGAGAAATAATGTAAGTTTATAATAGATAATTTTAATCATGAAGAAAAAATTCACATTTGTTATAATTTTTACTGCGCTGATCTTTATTCCGAATTTTACACGTGCATATAAAATTCCTGAAGTTAATTCTTCAATGCTATTGAATATATCTGCTGTAAAATTAGATGCTAATCAAATAAGTACCTGGTATAGAAATAACAGCGATTTTAATAGAAATCCTTTTACAGAAAATAGTGGTTTTGAATGGCCGATTGGAAGCAATCTATTCGCCAGGTATGATGGAGCTATATGGATGGGATGTGTAATAAGCAATGATACTATTACATCATGTCATGTGTATGGATCTTCAGATTTTATTAACGGATATATAGATGATTTTGGGATTTCCCGGGGGATGAATGATTCAAATTACCGGATCTACAAAATATATAAAGGTGACAGTTTGAGTTCTGATTATGTTAACTGGCCTGTAAATCAGGGAGCATATACTGATAATATTGGAAGACCTTATTTTTTAGGAAAGCAAACAATGTATTATGTTTTCAATGATAATTTTAACAGAAATTCCGGACAAACAAGTGACTCTTCCATGAAAGCACAAATCCTTCAGACTAACTGGGCTTACAATGTTTCCGGATATTTAGAGAATGTAATATTTACGGAATACAGAATAATCAATAGAAGCAATAATGTCTGGAATAATTATTACTTTGGGATATGGAATGATGATGATGCGGAATACATCCAAACAGGAAAAGTTGCCTGTGATACTTTTCGAAATCTGGGGTACAATTATTATACCATTAATAGTCCACAGTATGGATCATATCAACCGGCAGTAGGAAACTTATTTTTAAGGGGATTGCCTGAATACACCGGAAACTCTAATGACACAGTAAAATACTATAACCCTCCGGGAAGCAATAATTTAGTTCTAAAAATAGGATACAAAGATTTGAAAATGAGAATATGTAACAGGTTTAATAATTCCGGATTTCCACCTGAACCAAGAAATAACATTGAAACTTACAGAGTTATTTCCGGTCATCAATGGAATGGCTTGGACTGGATCAATCCAACAACTAACAATCCTACAAAATTTGTTAACTCCGGTGATCCTTTAACAAATAGCGGATGGATTCAGGAGTTTAATGCTTATAAAAGAACATTTCAGGGAACCGGTCCTGCTACTGTAAATCCGGGGGATACGGTTTCAGTTTTGTATGCACAATTAATCGCCAGAGGCTCAAACAACTTAAACAGCATAACAAAATTGAGAGAAACTGCTGATTATGTTCAGCAGATCTATGATGAAAACTTCCAAAGTGTTGTATCTGTAAATAATTCTTCAGCAGAAGTTCCTGCTGAATTCAGATTATATCAGAATTATCCGAATCCTTTCAACCCTGTGACAGTTATACGTTATTCTATTCCGGCAAATATCAAAAGTCAATCTTCAGATGTCAAACTGATAATTTACAACTTGCTTGGAGAAGAGATAAGTACATTGGTTAATGAAAAACAAATTTCAGGTAATTATTCTGTGGAATTCAATGGAGCAAGTCTTCCGACCGGAGTGTATTTTTATAAGTTGGAAGCAGGAAATTTCCAAGAATCAAAACGCATGATCCTTTTAAAATAATTACTTGAAATATTACCTATTACTGTTTAGAATAAATTATTAATTATTAACTACTAACTATTAACTAATCTCCTTATCATAAATCCTGAAAGTCTTATAAACCTTCGCTCCGAGTTTTTCGGCAGTTTGCTTCATTGCAAGATTATCTTCCAGCACCCAGGATATTTCAGCTCCCTTTATTCCGCTATTGTTGGCATCACGGATAATGTCACGATAGAATATTGCATCTATTCCTTTCTTATGATACTCTTTTTTTACACCCATGATAATCACTCTCAGCTGATCAATTTTTTTCTTGTTTGCTAAAAATTTAAACAATCCAAAAGGGAACAACTTCCCGTTCAGACCTTTGATCGCCTGATTGATATCAGGCAACGCCAGAGAAAACCCGACTGTCTCCCCGTTGATTTCAGCGAATTCTACATACATAGGATCTACAACCATTTTCAAATTAGCGGCTATGTGTTTAAACTCATCTTCCGTCATGGGCACAAATCCCCAGTTTGACTCCCAGGCATTATTATAGACTTCCCTTACTTTCTGAACTTCATTCTGAAAATCCTTCAGATTGACTTTTCGTATGGTAAGCTTTTCCTTTTTCAGGATCATGTCGCTGATCCTGTCCAGCTTGTTCATCATCTGCTCATTCTTTATGACATCTTTACTAATCCATAATGCAAATAAGTCTTTTGCCTTTTTAAAGCCGTAACTCTCCAGAAGATCTTTGTAATACTCAGGATTATATGGCATAAGCATCACGGGAGGCATATCAAATCCTTCTACGAGCAGTCCGCATTCATCATTTGTGGAAGGACTTACAGGACCCCTTAAAGTATCCATTCCGTTCTCTTTGACAAATTCACTTGCTTTATCGAACAGCATCTTAGCAGCGCTCTTATCATTTATACATTCAAAGAACCCGAAGAAGCCGACCTTGTCATTATGAAATTTATTGTGATTGTCATTGATAATTGCCGCTATGCGTCCGATTATACTGCCGTTCTTCTTAGCCATCCACAATTTCAATTTTGAATGATGATAGAATGGATTCTTTTTTTCGCTTAGATTATTCTTTACGTCAAAGCGTAACGGTTCGACCCAGTATTTATTTCCTTTGTACAGTTCATAAGCAAATTCTATGAATCTTTTCTTATCCGATTCTGATTCGGCTTCGATTATTTCTATATTATCTGACAATTTTTCTGAATTAAATTTTTCCTGTTAAATTTTTCCAAGGACTTCTAACGTGTGTCCGTCAACCTTCACTTTATTGAAAATATTCTGAATTTTTCCTTTTTCGTCTATTATATATGTTGTCCGCTCAATTCCCATATACTTCCTTCCGTACATGCTCTTTTCCTTCCACACATCATATTCTTTCAGCATATCAAGACTCTCATCCGAAAGCAAAGTAAACGTCAGATCATATTTTTTCTTAAATTTCTGATGTGATTTTGTATTGTCTTTACTGACACCAATCACTACTGCATTCTTCTTTTCAATACCTTTGATATTGTCCCTGAAGCTGCAGGCTTCCGCAGTGCAGCCCGAAGTATCATCTTTTGGATAAAAATACAGAATGACTTTTTTTCCTTTGAAATCTTTCAAGCTGACTTTATTTCCTTCGTCATTGATCAGGGAAAAGTCAGGTGCTTTGTCGCCGGGCTTTAACATTTAGTATTTAGTATTTTGTTTTAAGTATTGTGTATTGTGTATTGTGTATTGTGTTTTGTGTTTTGTGTTTTGTGTTTTGTGTTTTGTGTTTTGTGTATTGTGTATTGTTTATAATA
>CAZLOL010000214.1:0-6391 GCA_964561045.1 uncultured Ignavibacteriaceae bacterium
ATTCAGAAATCTGACATTCAGGGGAAATTCCGGAATTGCTGCAGAGCTTAATGGCTTTATTGATGATATTGAATTCAATCTTAATGAATTTCTGAAATTCGAGGGAGTTGCCACAACTGAAACTTGCGTCACAAAGAATCTTAGATTTACACAGAACAATTTCATTTGCAGTGATTATATGTTTCCGGGCTTTCAGTATGCAATAAAACTGAAAGGCATTTCCAGCAACACAGGAATTCTTAAAAATCGTGTTGATGTACATGTAGCCGGGATATACCTTTATAATCAGGATTCACTCTCCATAGAGGACAACTCGATCTCGGGTGCTGCCGGTCCTATTCAACCACTGAATGAACCGGGACTAATTCTTTCACATTGCACAGGGAATCTTTCTATGCGTAACAATTCTATCAGTAAATCAAACTACCGCGTGAGTTCTTATCCATTCATTGCAGCAGACTGCAATTTCAATAACGGACTAATTGCAAATAATTCATTTTCCGGAGCTTCAGGAATTGTCATCAGTAACTGCAGCGGATTAAGTATAGTACACAACAACATAGCAGGAACAGAGGATAGTTATGGTGGTGGCGGCGGAAGTGCCGTTTCAATAAATATGGCAAATGATCTGACATTCAGGAACAATCTTGTTCAAAGAATAATGGGTAGGTATCTTCAATGGGGCAGAAATATCTGCATCAGCTCTTCAAACATAGTTTGTGACAGGAATAATTTTTATACGCACATATTTTATTCTCCCTGGTTTGTGATGGATTCTCTCTTCGGTTGCTTTGACGGAGTCGATCTGGATAAATTTGCAGATTGGAAATCCCATACAGGACTTGATTCAAATTCAACTGATACGCAGGTCTTAACTAGTGGCAACCATTTGTCAGGAAGTTCACGTTTTAATCCAAAGTTGAGAGGAGTATATGCCGGCGTCGATGAAGACTTTGAAGGTGATCAGAGAGATCATTCTTTTCCTTTCAAAGGTATTGATGAACCTCTACCTTCTCCTCTTCCGTCCGGATGCAGTATCTCCGGAAACCAGCATCTATTAATAAATACAAGTGAGACTTACTATCAGGATTCTGTCTCATGGGGATGGTGGGAACTGCTGAATCAGAACAATGATACAGCATTCATCGAGAAAAGCAATGAATACGCATGCGTAGTGAACTCGGGTAACAGAGGCGGACAGTTCCTGCTCAGTTACGTTGTCTATGACTCATCAACCGGTGCTAACAATACTTTATGTAATTTGACAGTCACTGTTGACATTCCTCTTCCTGTGGAGCTTCTTTCATTTACATCAAACATTAATGGAAATGCAATAGAGCTTTCATGGTCCACGTCCGCCGAACTAAACAACTCCGGTTTTGAAATAGAAAGAAAGTTCGAAAGCGGAGAGTCGAAGGTGGTTGGTTTTGTAAAAGGCAGCGGCACGATAAATGAGCCGAAAGATTATTCTTTTACAGACAAAAACCTTGCATCCGGTATCTATCATTACCGCCTGAAGCAAATTGATTTCAACGGTAACTTCGGGTACTTCGAATTGCCCGAAGCAGTCACCATTGGTATTCCGGATAAGTACTTTGTTGATCAGAACTATCCTAACCCGTTCAACCCGCTCACAACAATCGCTTACGGCATTGTTCAATCAGGCAATGTTGTGTTAAAGATATTCGATATGACGGGACGGGAAGTCAGGACGCTCTTGAATGAATACAAAGATGCAGGTTACTATATCGTGAAGTTCGACGGAAGTTCGCTCGCATCCGGCGCATACTTCTATCGCATAGAGAGCGGAAGTTTTATTTCAGCCCGGAAGATGGTTTTGCTGAAGTGAATCGAATGTAATTTACGAATGTAATAATTTATTTATAATACAATGCATAACTTCTGATGACAACAAAAATAGGTCAGAAATGCCAGTGCAGTTGAAATCTGCGACGAAGCGAGCTCCTCCCGCAGAGTCCTTCGCATAACCTTATTCTTAATCAGAGTATTTAAAAGCGAAGTGACTCTGCGGGGACGAAGAAAGTGTGTATTGGATTTTACTTTACTTAGTGGAAAATGATCAATGATCACTTTTTCATACATGATGATTTTGATAATAGTTTTTCAGAAAGATTTCAGTAAGTTTTTCATTTAAAAATGATTTGAAGATTGATTTTTGAAAATATAAATTTACTTAGTTGCCAGAATAATATGAATAAAGGAAAATTAAATAATGCGTTACTGCTTTTCTGCCGGCTGTTATTCTTTATTTCTGCCGGTACACTTAGCGCACAGTCGCACTGGCAGATGCAGTCTCCCGATCCAACTCCAAAGACGCTGACTTCTGTTCAATTCCTTGATGAGAATACCGGTTATTCGGCAGGTGAAAAAGTCATTATAAAAACCTCTGACGGGGGCTTGAACTGGATAGTCTTGAGTGATCCAAACATTGTTATTAACTCACTGTATTTTACTTCAGCATCGACAGGATGGGCTTGCGGTGATTCAGGAAAGATCATTAAGACAACAAACGGCGGAGATAACTGGACTTATCAAACTACAAATGTCACTTCATATCTAACATCAATTTATTTTATCAGTTCGGAAATAGGTTGGATTACAGGTACATCAGGAAAAATAATTAAGACCACTAACAGCGGTATTAACTGGGTTGTACAAAACAGCAATGTCATCAATGATCTTTATGATATACAATTTCTGACAGAGATGACCGGCTGGGCAGTCGGCACAGGAATAGCTTTAAGAACAACAAACGGCGGTCAGAACTGGAATGCAAATGAAGAATTTATTTCGGGCAATTTGAATTCAATATATTTTGATAATGCAAATACCGGCTGGGCAGTTGGGAGTGGTTCTTCATTTACATCCGGCGCAATATACAGCACGCTTGACGGAGGAGCTAGCTGGAACCTTCTGTTTGAAAACTACAACACTTCCAGACTTTCTTCAATACAATTTACTTCACATGACACGGGATTTATTGTTGGAGGTTCACCATTCAGACAAACAATTCTTAAAACAACTAACCGTGGTTTGAACTGGTTCTTGCAGTCTGATTCAAGTGAATTTTATCTGTACTCGATCAGCATGAATTCTTCAATGACCGGATATGCAGTTGGAAGAAACGGTATAATTCTCAAAACAACTAACGGCGGTGTAAACTGGATAAACATTCGATCCGGATCTCTGTATGATTTTTACTCGGTCAATTTTGTTGATAATAATACAGGCTGGGCTCTGGGTTACGAGATATTTAAGACTACTAACTGTGGTGAGAACTGGATACGGCAACTGTCAAATTATCCTTATAGAATCGAATCATCAACTTTTATTTCTCCAACAAAAGGTTACGGAGTTTCGGGTGACAGAGTATATCGTACTACAAATGGCGGCGACAACTGGACTATTCAAACATTGCCGGAATCAGGGTTGAGATCTATTTCGTTCGGCTCTCCTTCAATGGGATGGATAGTTGGATCAAATGGAGTGATGTTCAAGACAATTAACAGCGGAGACAACTGGGTCCGACAATTCTTTGGATTTTCACATATGAATTGTGTTTCCTTTGTAAATGAAAATACAGGATGGATCCTTGCATCGCTCTCAATGATTTTAAAGACTACTAACACCGGTATTACCTGGACAAATCAATGGAACGAGGTCGGCGGCTTTGAATCAATCAGTTTCGTATCCGCGGAAACAGGATGGGCTGTTGGATCATCAGGTCAGGTCGTTCATACCACAAACGGAGGTAATAACTGGATCCGTCAGCAAAGCGGCATAACAAATTATTTATCGACGGTTAAGTTCACTACTGCTGATGACGGATGGGCTGCAGGCGGATCGTGCGTGATCAAGACCTCAAACGGTGGAACCAATTGGTTCTTACAGTCTGACGTTCCTGTCACAGGATTTAACTCGTTGTTTTTTACTTCAGAGCATCTCGGCTGGGGAGTTGGATATGCAGGTACTATAGCAAAGTATGATGCAAGAATTGTTTCACAGAACGGAATTGTATATTCTGTTCCCGGTGATCATAAATTATTCCAAAATTTTCCTAATCCGTTCAACCCGGTTACTAAAATCAATTACGATTTACGAGTTACGAATTACGTATCGCTTAAAGTATATGACATGTTGGGAAATGAGATCACGACCTTAGTTGGAACGAAGCAGAATGCTGGAGTTCATGAAGTTGAATTTGATGGACGCAATTTGTCGAGCGGAATATATTATTACAAACTTTCAATTGATGATTTTTCAGATACAAAAAAAATGTTGCTCATAAAGTAATTTTATGTCTTATGAAAAATCTGATCTTAATAATAATTCTTACTTGTGTCTCAGTCAACAATATCTGTTCCCAAACTAATTGGGTATACCAGAATACAAACACTACCATTCAAACACTTAAATCAGTTAATTTTGTTAATGAAAATACCGGCTGGACAATCGGCGGTAATAATATTTTGAAAACAACTGACGGCGGAGATGACTGGCATGTACAATTTTCTCAGACAAATGTTTCACTTTTTTCAATTCACTTTATTTCAGCCGATATGGGATGGGTTGTTGGTGACTCTGGAAAGATTTTCAAAACAGTCAACTCAGGTGGTAGCTGGTCAGAACAGAATTCAGGATTAATAACCCGTTTAAACTCTGTGTACTTTATTGATTCTCAAACCGGATGGGCTGCAGGTGATTCATGCAAAATAGTCAGAACCACCAATGGAGGTTTCACCTGGTCGCTTTATACTTTACAGCTTACTAATTCACTGAACTCTGTGTACTTTATTAATTCATATACAGGATATACTGTGGGAACAAGAGGCACAATTGCCAAAACATCAAACGGCGGAGTCGATTGGATCATTCAGACACCGGGCAATATAAGATCGCTCTATTCAGTATTTTTTTTATCACCTGACACAGGCTGGATATCAGCAGGAGCGGGCTATGTGTACAATACTAAAAACGGCGGGATCAACTGGAGCATACAAAACTCCGGAGTTTCATTCAATCTGGAGTCTGTCATATTTGCAGATCATTTCACAGGCTGGGCTTCAGGAAATGAAAATAAAATATTGAAGACAACTAATAGTGGTCTTATCTGGAATGTAATTACTTTAGGCTCAGATGACAACATTTCATTTGATGCTCTAGACTTTATTGCTCCAAATATAATATGGGCAGTCGGATCAAATGGTCTGATATATAAATCAACCGATTCGGGCACGAACTGGGTTCTTCAAACAAGAAATATAACGAATGAGAATTTTAATGCAGTAACATTCATCTCTGAAAATACCGGCTGGGCAGGCGGAAAGCTTCTTTTCAAAACCACCAACAGCGGAGAAGACTGGATACAGCAATATGACTTTTCGGGAAATTCTGTACAATCAATGTATTTCCATGATGAATTACTTGGGTATGCTGCGGGGTACAGGACACTTTATAAAACCACTAACGGCGGACAGTCATGGACATCGCAGGCCACAACATCGACGTATTATTTTAAATCAATTTCTTTTAGTTCGAGGGATTCAGGAATCGCAGTAGGTTTTGGAGGTTTGATAATGACAACTACTAACGGAGGAACTAACTGGCATTCCATATCCGGTCAGATAAATCATTACAGTTCAGTCTCTTGTTCTTCACCTACAAGCGCATTCATTACAGGTGAACCATACAATACACTTAAGTCGACTGACGGAGGATTTAACTGGACCCCTATATCTCCTGAATTATCAGGAAGGCATTTGTTTTTTTCATCCCCGAATACTGGCTGGATAATTAGTCAGCAGAGAATCTCCCATACTACAAACGCCGGACAGGACTGGTTTTATCAAAGCAGCGGATCTGAGGAAACAATGTTATCTATGTATTTTTTATCCGATCAGACAGGCTGGATCTCCGGATACAATGTTAACTTAATTAAAACTACTGACGGCGGAGATCATTGGATAAACCAGCCGGACGCACCTTCAGTCTTTAACGCCATGCATTGGGTTTCAGAGAATGTCGGATGGGGTGTAGGATATGCCGGAATGATAGCAAAGTATAACAGAGTAATCGTGCCTGTAACGGAAAACGAAACTGAAATTCCCTACTGGCATTACCTTTCACAAAACTATCCCAATCCCTTTAACCCGGTCACAAAAATCAATTATATATTACGAGTTGCGAATTACGTATCGCTTAAAGTTTATGACGTGTTGGGAAATGAGATCGCGACTTTGGTTGATATGAAACAAAACGCAGGAACTCATAAAATTGAATTTGACGGAAGCAGTTACGCGAGCGGAATATATTTTTATTCGCTGTTTGTAAACAATGTGATTGTTGAGACAAGGAAGATGATGTTGCTGAA
>CAZLOL010000215.1:0-6385 GCA_964561045.1 uncultured Ignavibacteriaceae bacterium
GTCTGGCATCTCCTGGAGCTTTGGTACCATTATATACATCTACAAATTCTTGAACATCGGCAAGAAAATACACAGGCTGATATGGCCCACCATGGTACCCCTTATCATTCACACAATAGGCATAGTCTTTTCCACCGTAACTAGGCCAGCCATAAAGAAATCTGCCTCTAGTTTTATCAGGACAATAGTCAATATGCCCTGGTGTAGTAAGAGAAGGTATGCAATACGAATTGTGCCTACCCCATGCACCGACATAAACTACACATCTAGTATTGGCAGTTTCTACTATAACTTGACTACCGAAAATATTTCTATTACGCCAACCGGCAGGAACATCCCAAACCGGATCAATCCAATCATTCCTGAGTGCTGGGTAACCTACTTGCGGGTTAAGTGGATCTGGATCTCCATTATTAGGAATCCATGAAAGTTTAAGACTAGGAATTACAGTGCCTGCAGCACCTACATTAGTCATTTTAAAACCAACTGCAGGAATAGGAGTTTCTACAGTAGTGTCCTGCCCATCTGCGTTAAACTGCCCTGTGAGCAACGAAACTCCACCTAGTGCCGGTTCCCCTCCAGGCATGTAGGCCAAACCTCCTGCAGCGCCATTGTGGGGCGTGTGACTGGTGTCTGGCCCCAGTCTATACGGCCCTGCAAAGTTAGTTGTACCCAAATGCAGTAAATCTCGCATAATAACATTAGGATGATGGTTGTTATTGACTGCATACCATCGTCTAATATTAATAATAATCCTACGTCCAGAAAGCCCTGCCCCGATATCTGCACCATCAACTACTGCAAGACCCTTACATCTATAGTCTGCAATATTTTCTGCTTTGACTCCAGTACCAGTAATCAAAGATAAATCACAACCTGCTAGTAGATCAACTGCAGGATTAATAACTGTGTACGCAGGAATAGAATTTACACAAGCAAGATAATCAGATCCCGCAGTAGTATTCCTAGTTCTATGCGCCCATGCATCCAACTTCGCCCGGACTGAAGCACTAGGAATTACAGGGGTAGGCATCTGCACTTCTGCAGTATACGTGTTAGCAGTAGCAGAAGAACCGTAGGGAACATAAAAATACGGCCTGCCACCGCCAACGTAGCACATTCCATGATGCGTATTACTATTGTTCTGCCCGCTAGAAGTATGAACAGATTTCACTGAACCAATGTAAGTAAAGGCTAGTTTACTCGTTTTTGCTTTCATAATTTGATCCAGGACAACCTGTTATTTGCATAATATCTTGATATACGCCTGCCAAAAGAGTTTTTTCCTCTTCAGTTTTGGCTTCGCCTGCGATATGCATAATTCTTTCTTCTATCTGCTGCATAATTGCTTGGAAGCAAGACCTGTATCCATGAACTCTGCCGAAATTTAGTTCTGCAGTATGGATATCGCCACCTTGCATTAGTCGGGGCAAGATATGTTTGTTAAAGCACAATCTTTCCATAAGTTTAAAGTTAGCTGCTGATAATATCTACATATAGGAGTACGTGTAGTCCAGTATGTATGCTACGTACTACCAGCAGCTACCTAACAGTTTACCTAAAAAATGCCTAAAATCAAGATTTTTAACTGTAATTATTTATTTGATTCAACGGTTTCAATTACAGTTGGGGGGCTGGCAATACCTTTAGCAATTTCTCTAGTTTTGCCGGTAATATAAGCCTGTCCAATAGTATAAACAATAACTACACTTGCACTAAGAACAAAGTAAGGCAAAGCTGCAAGAGAAGATTTAGACAAAATAGAAAGACCGATAGAACAAAAAATAGTAAAAGCAGACATTGAAAAAATGAAGCTCTTGCTTTTGAGTGCTGCCAAACCGCGCGAGGAATCGGAAAGTTTAGAAATGATGTCAAGAATTGCATCGGGATTCATTATTTAACCTTTGTAATGTGCTGCAACAGCAAAATAAATACACCAAATTACAGCAACTGCCAATAGCGATAGCATAAACGACAATGCAGTAAGCCAACCACCGCCGAAACCGCTACTAGTTTTTTCGTCGTAAACTCCGATTGCAAAACAAACTGCAAAAACTCCTGCAGTCAGAATCCACGGGATAACATAAGCAGGAACGGTAAGACTAAGCTGCATTTGAAGCACCTGTACGAAGATTCCCAGCAACTGTTTTAAGACCTTTACCGAGAGGACCGAGAATCAGTGCTGCAATCGGAATTCCAGAAAAGAAAATACTTCCCCAATCAATTGCAGTTCCTGCTACATCTAGCCCTGTGGCCCAACCTTCCCTTTTTTCTGCCGCTGCCTTAGCTTCCACTTGCACCAATTCAGATTGCTTTTCTTTAATTTGCCGTTCTGCATCTGCAGGTGCAATAACTCCCGCTGCCTTTCCCTTTTCAATTGATTTGATATCTTGCTTGATTCCGTCAAGCTGTCTTGCGGTTTCAGCAGATACACATGCAGTAAGAACCGCAAGGATGACTGCAAAAATTGTAGTAGAGAACGCATAACGCATAACTTACCTCCAATCAATGATGTTGTGATAACTTTTCGACAAGAAATCTAACTAACTCTATGATTCCAGTAGCACAAGCTCCAGCAATAGCCACTGCCTTACCCCAAAATATCCATCTTTCTTTTGCTGTTTCTACTCCGGTGCCTAATGCAGCTTGCCTAGCTTCACGTCTGATTTCACTATCTTCTAGATTGCAAAGTCTGCTTTCGATATCCTTCAAGGTAGTTGATATGCCTGCGATATCTCGCATCATAAATCCCTGCTTCATCAACATACCTTGTTCGCCGTTGCTATCTCCCCGCATTAAAACTGTAAGTCTCTCGTACTCTTCGTTGGTTGTTTTGAGAGCTTCAGTAACTAAAGCAAGATTAGTTCTAATCTGTCCTAGCTCTTTCAAGACTTCATCCATTTTCTCTCTTAGTCCATGACTACCGTGATCATACGGGCTAGGCATTATTTCTTCCTCTTCAGAAACTCTTGCTGATTTTTAGTCAAATAAAGTGCAGCAACGTATTCACTAGATTTTTTAGAGTTCTTGTCCTGCAAGTCTAAATACTCTTGGGTATAGTAAAGCAAGAACCAAGATGAAGCCAAGTCCAGTATACTTTTGTACATCATTATAGCAGAATCTAGATATGATAGCTCTGGAAAAAATGCTCTAACGAGTGTTCTAACAACTAGCCCTACATGTAAGGCAATAATAGTAATATAGAACCATTTCCACGGTAGTTTGCAACGATACACTAATATGCAACAGATAACTAATGCTGAGATCCTGCATGTAAGATTCAATAATAGTTCTAACATAACATCACAGAGACATTCTCGCAGGGCCAGTAGGCACCAGCGCATCAAATTTAACTGGGAACTTCCTGGCTATATAAAAACCTAAAGCTTCTGACAAGTGCGTCATATCAGGATTTGTAGTTTTGTCAATTTCTGTAGAATTCTCTTTGAATCCTACACCTTCCAAATCCTTAATTAACCATTGGCATTTCCTACTAACACGTAAACCAATTCTTCCAGACATAGTACGAATTCTAGAATTCATAGCTCGAATTCTAGTAGACTCACGAATTTCCTCATACCCCACAGAAACTACTACATCGTTAGTTTTACCAAAATAAAATTTGAACCAAGCTTTAATCTGATCCCATGCTGTACCCTGAACTCCCTGCGAAATATGCTTATTTCCTCCGGTAGGGTCTCCTGCAAGAATAACTCCACCTATTTGCCGTGCTGAATAGCGTTCAGCGCACATACGGCAAAGTTCTTCTGCATTTGTATACCTGTCCTTGATAAAAATCTCATCAATGACTAAAGTACAGTTATTTGCAGTATCTTCCTGCAGAATCACAACTGATCCGGGCTTCACATTGAAATCGAAGCAGAAAACTAACTTTGCTGCAGGTTCATAGTGCATGTCTTTTGTGTCTACTTTGTTATCTTCATTAAACGTATAGTAGACTGCACCAGCAAAGTTTTCAAAAGAAGCTTCATATTCCTGCCTAAATGTGGCAGGGTCCATAGTATCTTTGGCGTCTTCAATTTCTTCTGCAGGTAGAACGCTAGAAGAAAACCAAGTAAATCTTCCCCAGTTCTTGGGCTTATGCGCTGCAGCTTCCCAAAGAGTGTAGTAATGATTTCTACCTTCTGGTACCCCAGTAAACCAACAGTCTCCTAGGCAGTTAATATCAGAAAGGGTAGGACGTATATGGTTTGTCCACACCGTTTCTTTCATATTTGCGTATTCGTCTAGCTGAATCCATGAAATCGGGATTCCTTCAAGGCGTTCTGGCTTGTCCGTACCAGTAACCATAATGGTTTTATTGGTACGAAGCTCAATAATCATTTCATTTTCGGACTTCGTTTTTACTAGCCATGGCGGAACTAGTAGTTTAATATCCTTCCAAAAAATTTTTTTGGCCTGCTCATATGTGGGTGCAGTAAATGCTACAAATGAAAATTTCCCCTCCGGGTCAGGAGTACAAGCATTAACTACACCTTTGCGCTTACCCAGTTCAGTTTTTCCAGAACGTCTTCCTGCAGGAACAATATTAAATCGTTTAGTAGAGTTCCAGAGTTCTTCTTGAATTGGGTGCCAATTTAAACGGTACCACCGTCGTTTGTGTGCTGCTTCAGAAACTGTATTTACTGCGTTACGACCCATTACATTACGTACCTAGTCCGATTGCAATTTCTCCTGGAAAGTATTCTCGGAGGACTTCCAGTAGTTTAATAATGTTTTTGGGGGTTAGAACTACGTGGTCATTGTATTGGTGAAGTGCCAGAATTGTTTGCCCTGCAGATTCCTGTACAATTGTGCTGGTATTCTCATCTAGGATTATTTCTTTGTACATTGTAGAATGTAACCATCATTTAAATGTTTTCTTAACGCATTCCAACGAAGTATAAAACCCACTGCAAGGTTAGTATCGTTTTGGCGAAATACTTCAAAGAGGTTATTACCTTCAACATGGTCTGCATAGAAATCTGTGTCTTCTGCGTAGAACTCAATGCTCTTCCCGTAGGGGTTGTACCAGGCATAGGGCTTGAAGGAAATGGTTCCTGCACCTACTGCAGGTTCAGTTTGCGATAGGGTAGTATCCTTGAACTGAAAATTTAAGTACTCTGTATTAAAATGGTGCTTAATTGCAGATAGGATATGCTGAATATCCTCGCTAGTAAGTTGGATACAACTGGTACCGCGCTGCAGAGATAGAGTTTTAACGTTAGGACCTACCGAAAATGCTACTGTAATGCAATCATTTGAGTTCATGGTAGTGAAGTTGCTCCGGAATACCTTTTTTGGCAGTTCTGTTACGTGTTCACTGTTCTTCTCCTTCTCCGAAATGCTCCTGCAGAATGGAAAGTAGTCTACGGGCAGTTGTGTAGGACATAGCTATTACATTTTCAAATTGGTCTTCTTCATACTGAAATATATCGAGGATTTGCTCCTTGTTGCAACCTCTAATAATAAGAGAGATCCCCTCCCGCAGTTCGAAGACTTTGACCGGTGGGACGGACGGGGGGAGGGGTTGGCGTGTTTTAGTAGTCATTTTTTCTGTGGTTGTGTTGGCAGATCTATTTTCTTAGTTTTTTAATTGTGGATTTTTTGGTTACAAGTCTACCCCATGCAGTTGCTGCCACGATTGGAATTTGATCGTTTCCAAGGGCTCTAATTTTGTCCACCCTATGGGCCACGCCATGAGCCATTCCACATACTCCGGGTTCAAGGGGCCACCAACAATATCGTTCAGGCAGGCGGAATTGCGCGATGGGGGAGGTCTCTTCGAAATCCTCCAATCTCTTGCTGTTGGCGTGGGCAAGTATCTAGAGCCTCTTACGCAAGTGCGGTGCCCCGAATTCAGCGGCAGAAACAATTTGCCATTCTGTACTAAACCCTGCGTCCGACAAATCGCTAATGATTTTTTCGAAGTACTTGTTGGCTGCAAGTCCCGGGACATTCTCCAGGAATGCGTAGCGTGGTCCCACTTCCCGGATAATACGTATTGTGTCCGGCCACATATTTCGTGGGTCGTCGGCTCCGTGCTGCAGTCCTGCAACGGAGAACGGCTGGCACGGGAAGCCTGCAGAGACAATATCCACAATTCTACTCCAAGGTTTGCCTTGGAAGGATTTAGCATCATCCCAAATGGGGAATGGCGGGATGTGGCCTTCTTCTTGCCGTCGTAAGAGGATCTCTCTGCAGTACGAGTTGATTTCAACAGCGCACACGATGCGGTGCCCAAGCAACATAGAGCCGAGAATTCCGCCACCAGCGCCTGCGAAAAGTGCCAACTCATTCATGCTACTCCTTATGTTGCGTTTTTAGTTTTACCAGGTGGGGTTGGTGTTACGTCAATTATTTTTGGAGGGGGTAGGGGGTGGGG
>CAZLOL010000216.1:0-6340 GCA_964561045.1 uncultured Ignavibacteriaceae bacterium
AAATGATATTTGCAGGGAATTAAAATTAAAAAAAAAAAGGGGATTGTAAATTTACAATCCCTTTTTTTATAAATACAGACTACTCAAATCATATGAAGTTCGTCATTGCGGCTTGCGCCTTGTTTGATTTCAATTAATGAATTAAAAAGTTACTTAAGTGTAACTTCTGTTAGTTATTAAAAAACAGCTGAATTAATTAATTAAGATTGAAATTCCTCTATAGAGAAAAGCTCAAGCTCTTTTTCTTTTCCGCGTAATCTGATATTACCCATAGATTCGGCAGTATATTTTCCTAAAAGATCGAGTTTATCTACAAGATCTTTTGATGCAAGAACTTTTTTATTGTACTTATTGCATTCTGCCTGAATACGGGCGGCAGTATTAACCGTATCTCCGTGATAGACTATATCTTTTTTAATGTCTCCCATCTCACCGGTAATGACCATCCCGCAGTGAAGACCTGCTTTAAACTCAGGATATACACCGTATTTTTTCAGATAGACATCTTTAAGACTGTATAACTTATTTTGAATATCAAAGAAACAATAAATGCAGTTCTGATCTTTTAGCCCTTCTTTCAGTTGCCATGTAAGAACAATTTCATCACCGACATATTGATAGATCTTACCTTTTCTTTCCAGAATAGGATCAGTCATATCGTGAAAAAAATCATTCAGGAATTCGTGATTCTTCCTGTGTCCCAGTCTTTCCGCAATTGTCGTTGATGACTTCAGGTCAAGGAACATGAAAATGAGTTCTTCCTCAAGGGGCAACTGATATTTTCCTCTGATATAATTAAAGAGTACATTCTGTCCGAGCATTCTGTTGATCTGTCTGACGAAATTAACAAAAAAACTTAATACTACACTAAATCCCAATAATTCGAGAAAATCAATACTAGTAGCATAATCAACTATGCCCTCATGCTCATTAATATCAAATGAAAATAAATTAGCTTCCTGTCCGAGTTTGCTGGAGACCACAATAAGAATTATGGCAGCGCTTACTAAGATATAGAATGTTGATCTTATTATAAGAGCAACCGAAAAATGTTTTCTCTTAAGCCACTCTTCAAAAACAAAAACTTCAGCAAGGGAAGTTATTATACCGAAAAAGAATCCTATAAGGAATTGGGCAAATACCGGAAATAAATTAAATCCATGATTAGCTATTGCATATAAAACAGCTCCGACAGAAGTGAAAGCAGTAAATATTATTACTGAGTTTAAATTTCTCCTTAAGTGTATTGACATATTGAAATAAATTTGAAAGTTTCAAAATGGAAAAATAGATAATACATTTCAATCTTAATATTTTTACTGGTAAAGTTAATTTAATGTTTTGACTTTGCTTCCTCGATCGAAAAAAGCTCCAGTTCTTTGGTCTTTCCTTTAAGCTTGATCATTCCCATAGACTCAGATCTATATCTTTCTTTTATGTTTATCTTATTCAATAGCACTTCAGAGATGAGAAGAGCTTTACCATAAGTATTGCATTCATACTGAATACGGGATGAAGTGTTTACCGTATCGCCGTGATAAACAATATCTTTTTTTATGTCTCCTATTTCGCCGGTAATGACTTTTCCGGTATGAAGTCCTGCTTTGAACTCGGGATATACATCATATTTTTGAAGGTATTTTTCTTTCTTTTCATATATTTTTTTCTGAATTTTAAAAAAGCAGTCTATGCAGTTCAGATCGCTGATTCCGTCTTTCATGTGCCACGTTATTACTATCTCATCCCCGACATACTGATATATCCTTCCCTTGCATTCGAGAATAGGATCGGTCATATCATAAAAAAAATCATTGAGGAATTCGTGATTCTTCTCAAGACCAATTCTTTCTGCTATGGCTGTTGATGATTTCAGGTCGAGAAACATGAAGATAAGCTCTTCTTCAAGGGGAAGCTGGTATTTTCCCATAACATAATTCAAAAGCACATTCTGCCCCATCAGTCTGTTGATCTGCCGGATAAAGTTAATGAAGAATATCATTATCACGCATACTGAAACCATTACAAGAAAATCCTTACTCTGAAAGAAATTAGAAATGCTGCCGAACTTTCTGGCATTTTCCAAAAACTGTTCGTTGTGAAATCCCACATTGATTTCAAAAATAAGAAGAATTATCGAAATGAACAGAACAATATAAAGGAGACTTCTGATTACAACAGCTACAAAGAATTTCATTCTCCTTAATCTTTTCTCGAGAAAAAAAAATTCTATTGAAGAAGTAATTAAACCGAAGACTATGCCGAAAAACAGGTGATTAAGTATCGGAGTCAACAAAAATCCCCTGTTGAGTAAAGCAAATACAACGGCAACTGCCGATGTGAATGCAGTGAAAAGGAGTATTGATCTTGTATTTCTTTTCCTCTGTACTTCTGAGCTCATATTATTTTCTCTGTATATTGAATAGTTCAGTTTCCTTAACCTTGCCTCTAAGTGTATATTTACCAAGTGATTCCGAGATGTATTCCTCAGGCAGTTCTACTCTTTCAAGTATATCTTCTGTAACAAGAAATGTTTTGCCGAGAGTATTGCACTGAGCCTGGATTCTTGCAGCAGTATTAAGAACATCTCCGTGAAAAACAATTTCTTTTTTCGAATCTCCTATTTCTCCGGTTACAACATGTCCGAAGTGAAGACCTGCTTTGAAACCCGGAATTATTCCGTATTCTTTTTCATATTTATCCGAAAAAAAATTTATTCTGTCTTTAACCCTGAAAAAACATCTGATACAGTTGGCGTTCTTAAACCCCTTTTTGTCTTTCCAGCTTATCACTGCTTCATCTCCGACATATTGATAAATCTCTCCTTCGGATTCCACTATAGCTTCATCAATATCAAAGAAACACGAGTTTATGAATTTATGGTACATAACGGGACCTAACTTTTCTGCTATTGTCGTTGATGAAGAAAGGTCAAGAAACATGAATGCTCTTTCCTCTTCTTTCGGCTTGTGATACTTGCCCGTAACATAATTCAGCAATACATTCTTGCCGAGCAGATTATTTATCTGCGTAAAAAGATTTACAAGAAAACTGAATATTACAGCAAAGATAAGTATGTTTCTGAAATCTCCTGCTATGATAAAATGTCTGAAGTCGCTGCTGCCAAGCGTGGTAAATATATCCGAATCATTTAAACTGCTTTCGTGAATAACCCAAACAGAGATAACTGCAAATGAAATTACGGAAACATAAACAAGGGTTCTTATAATCAGACCTGCAGAGAATTTTAATTTTCTGAATTTATTTTGAAACACAAAATTCTCAATGATTCCTATTAGAAATGTTATGATGAATCCGGCAACTATTCCTTTCACCGCTCTTGCTTCATCAAATCCGAATGTTCCGACCGTAAAAAGAAATCCGACTATAATTCCAATTAAAGAAATTAATAATACAGACCTGAATTTTTGATTTCGCTTTAATGATTTATCCATCCGGATTACTTTAAAAAGTGAGAGGTCAAATTCAAACGAGAATAGAAAATGTTTTCCTGATATACTTAGATTATTATTCACACGGACATTTCAGCACAGAAGAGGATTATAAAAAGAAAGCCGAACCTATAAAAAATTTATATCCTTCATCAGATTTTGCTGCCGTAAATCCGATATTAAAACTTTTTTCAAGATATGATATCCAGATGGATGAACCAAACGAGCTGTGCCATCTTTTTGATTCCTCACCAGTAAGAAATACCCTGCCAGTTCCTCCGAAGAAGGATATCCCAAACATTCCAGGTACAAGTATGTTCACTCTTGCTACATCGAATCTGATTTCGGTCTCACCTAAAACTACGGCATCACCTGCAAATCTCTCTCTTGAAAATCCTTTGAGGGAATTCACACCTCCGAGAAACATCGATTCATAGAAAGGATAATTTCCCCATACTTTAGCTGCACCGGTTCTGAATGCAAATGTGACTCCTTTTACAGTGTCAGTACTGATATAAGCTCTCAGATCTACCCCGGCTTTACCGAATCCGAAATTATTCTTAAATAAATTTGGTGTGTAGTTGCTTAACAGCTGTGCGTAAATACCTTTCATAGGTTCCATTGTATTGTCTCGTGAATCATAAACAAATGAAGAATTTATCCCGGCAAAATTTATCCTTCCAATTCCGTAAGTTTCAGGATTCTGTCCCAGTAAAGTATTCTGATCGTAGCTGACATCAGCATTTTTATAAAAAGGAGCTATTTTAAATTCGAACATTTTTCCGACAGGAATATAAAATGTCGGAACAATGCGAATCAATTCCTGCTTTACATTGTAAAAATGAGCATCCTGCAAGCTGTCACTGTAAGGAGTTTCATTTCCTTCTCCGAAATATCTCGTTATAGCAAGCTGAGTCTCCTGAACTTCCAGATTTATTCTGGTATTTTTAATTATAGTATAAAAATCTCCTGTATATTTGAAATTATAACTCTTGGCATTAAAAGCATAACTTCCAACAAGTGACATTCTGTAAACATAAGGATTTGCTCTGAATCCATATTTGTAAAGTACGGGTCCGCCTCCGATCTCCAGACCGTTATCTGTATTATATCCCAGGACAGGCGTGAATCTCCATTCATGTCCGCGGTCTTCAACAAAAGGTTCGTTCCTCTCCTTAATATCATTTGCCGGTCTTATATCTCTGTAAAATTCAATATCATTCTTATTGTTTCCTACGACTTCCAGCTTTTCTTTGTCTTTGATCACTTTAATATCCATACCACTGTTGTTTTCTCCTTTTACTTTCATTACATCCTTGCCTTCATTCATGTAAATTCTTATCTCATCTGTTTCATCAGAGCTGAATACTTTTTGAAAAAAAGGATCTCCTTTTTTATCTTTAGTTTCCTTGTCCAGCTTGTACATTTTTACTTCAACTTGGTCATTACTCAGATTATTAATTTCTATGTATTCGTTCTTGTCGCTTCCGTAAATATCGGCAACTTCGTTTACAAGATTATAATATTCATCAGTTATTTCTTTTAACTTATTTCTTCTGGATTCAATCATTTCAATAAGATGCTTGCCCTCCAGCTTATACCATTCTTTAGGGAGCTTTTTTACAGAATTAACAATTATTTCATTTGTGATCTTTTCCTGAATTAGTGATGCGATAGAATCATATTGTTTCTTTGTTGCCTGCGGAAGAAACTTTCTGTCAACGTATCTCCCGTTCCATGACAGATCATATATCCTGGGATAATTTTCACCGTATCCTTCTATCTGTGTAATATATTCCCCTACAAAGAATGGAACAATTCCGTCGTAAAGGCAGAATGCCTGATCTCTGTCGCGCGGGATCGGTTTATAAATAATCTTTCCGTCTTTTTCATAACCCGCCCAAAGCCATTGATCAGAATGCCTGTCCCAGTCGCCGATCATAAGATCAAATAATCTTGCTTTAAGAAATTCTACGGCATCTACCTGATTGTCATTATCCTTTTCCAGTTTCTTATAAAGCTTGTATGAGTTTAGAATTTTATCCGATTCGCCAAATCCTTTTTCACCCTCTTCTCCTTCTTCCGGATTTTCCTCCAATGTCCCGAGAACATTCCCGAAATCTTTCCTGTATTCGCCAAGTATCGGATCATCCGGCATATAAACAACCATCGGTTCAGCATTTATTATACCAAGCTGTTTCAGCATGGATGCAACAATTATGGCTGAGAGGGGATTTGATGTGCTTATCTGATCCTGAAATGCATCAGCGACTAAAGTGTTTTGCAGATCAGGCGGAAGAATTCTGGTCGGGTCTTTGTTTATGGAACGGAATTTATATGTCTTACCGTCTTTACCTTTAAGACGCAGAGATTTAGTCTGCAGCCCGCCTCCTCTTTTATAAGGAGTAAGTCCTCCGGCGAATTTACTCAGGTCTAATACATCTGCTTCAAACGGTGTTGTCCATAGATCTCTCCAGTGCTTGCCAAGAAACAACTCCCCGAATCCGCTCATGGCATATCCTTCGCCTGCCACAACTTTAATTCTCTTTGAGAAATAATTACCGGTGTCTAATGTCCCGGTTTGAGAAAATATATTCGTATATGAAAATAAAATAATAAAAGTGATAAATGATTTTATTAAAATATTCATGCTTTACTTTTTAGATTCATAATTATGTTGGGAAGTTATTAGTTAATAGTTAGTAGTTAATAATTAATAGTTAATAGTTAGTAGTTAATAGTTAGTAGTTAATAGTTAATATTTAATCATATAAATTTCTACAAACTCTACAAACTCTACAAACTCTACAAACTCTAAAAACTCTTCAAACTTGACAAACTTGATAAACTTGATAAACTTGACAAACTTGATAAACTTGATAAACTTGATA
>CAZLOL010000217.1:0-6311 GCA_964561045.1 uncultured Ignavibacteriaceae bacterium
CCTGTTTAGAAAATGTGCGGAGGATCTCGAGCAGTGAGCTTTTTAACATGATTTCAAATTATAAATAATTTCCGGAATTCAACTTTTAACTTTATACTTATTTGCTATCGCAATCTCTTCAAGTTTCTCAATGAGCCAAATGGCATTAATAAGACTTATGTCAGAGATTTTATTTTTTAATTTTATAAATTCATGTTCATCAAAATTTTGCCTCAGGTTGAAAAGTCGTTTTACGATGGAAAACCTAAAGATGAGAGAATCTTTCTGAGTATCTGTCATTAATTTAGATTTCTTCAAAAAATGTTTCATGCTGTCAAATTCATTAAGGAACATTTCATAATTATCCGTCTCATACAGACATTTTATTTTGTCATATCTTATGGCGGGCTTTAAGAAAATATATGGTATATCCAGCATTGAAATATATTTCAGAGCTTCATCATATGATTTTTTTAAAAAGCATATCATAAAATTTACATGTATACTTGTATTAGTCTTCACATCCGGATCTAATTTATCGACAAACCTGTCAGCAAATGATTTAAGTTTTTTTGAATCGCCGAATGAATAGCATAATGAAACGTAAGTTGTAAAAACATGGAGAGGAATCCTGTCATTTCCTGTCTCTGTAATAGCGTTATGCTCTGCTAAGGAATCCAATATTTCTATAATTTCCCGGTTCCTGTCAAGGGTTTCAAATTTAGAATTTATTGCTGCGGTTATCAGGCAATGGTGGATGGCTCTGATATTGAGTTTTGGAAGAATGTTAATATTTTCATAGACACTTTTTTTGAATTCCCGATATCGCTGTTCAGTTTTTTCTAAAATAGACAGATACATCCGGTAGTAAATCGTAACATAAACAGAATTAACATCTGATTTCTGCGGGATCAGATTAATTATAGATTCGAGACCGGGTGAGATCAGATCAATAAACTTTGGGACAATTTTTTCCCGGTGATCTGACGTCCCCATAGTTTCAATAGCTACAACATCGTTATAAGATCCGAATAATTTTATCAAAAAACCTGCAATGAGAGATGAATCACGGTTGATCTGCAATTCTTCCGGATTGTAATTTTGCTCATGGTGATGATGATAAAATAATTTCATATAGTACATTGTATTAACATGATCAAAGTAATCGGCTATATTCTGCATATTCGCATTAATAACCTTGAGATCAGGCTCCGGGCTCAATGAGTTATATTTATTTTTATAAATTTTGTTCAACTCACGGACAAGGAGTGAGCTCATCAGATATTCATTCTGCTTATCAGTGTCGATGGTGAATTTCTGATCGATCATGAATTGCTCAGCAAGCTTATTAAGATCAAAGATCAGATTTTTCATTATTCCGTAATTGTATTCCTTTTCCGGAAATAACTTCTTCCATACTTTTTCCTTTTCAAGATTCGCATTTATAAATTCCGGCGCATATTTCGTTATCTCGAGTAACAACTTTAACAAAACATCTTTTTTGTTAAAATAAGGTGAATTAACAAACTCTTCGAATTTGATTAATTCTTTTGGAGTAAAGGTGCGGATGATCTCGAGTAATGAGCTTTTTAACATAATTTAATTTTTTCATCAAACGTCAGAAGTCAAACGTTAGAAGCAATTTGCCTGAAGGAAATTTACATGTTAACTATCAAACGTCAATTATTAGTGAGCAGCGATTTCAGATTTGCTATCATTTATTTAGATCTCCTCTAACAATTTGAATGGACTTATTTGACATTTGCAATTTGATATTTGCAATTTATTTAAGAAGGTTTTAAAATATTTGTTTTAATTCCTGCACAAAATAACACTTATTGTTAAAATATGTAAGTACTTAGCTGTGAAACCCGCCAAAAAGTTTCTTTGGAATGTTAGTCTGCCGCGAATATTTTTGTATCAGTTCTTTAAAACTGAATAATTTTTAAAACCCCAAAATTAAAAAACGAAAGGATACTCAAATGACAAAAATAAATTTAATTGCTGTACTGATCACCATCCTGTTTCAGTTGAATGCCAATGCAGGAACATTGTGTCAGACAATAGCCCCGACAGCGGATAAAGATAAATACTCGGTTGAATTAATACCTGAGGGTAACGGAAACATTGTCCTGGTTAAGTTCACTATTCCTGAAGAATGTTATGTAAACATCAAAGTAACAGACAATGAAGGCATTACAATTCAGGAGCTTGTACATGACGAAATGCCTGCCGGCAGTTATAACGTATATCACAGCTCTGCCGGGAACATTTTCAACGGAAAAGATAAATGCATTATGGAGATCTATGGAAATTCGGATAATCTAACTAAAATCATTTATTCAAAAGAAGTTCTGCTTTCTGTTAGATAATTTAACATTCGTAATAATTCAGAGAGAAAAAATCTTACGTATTAAAAACCATAATAATTTTAAAACTAATATTCATTCATTAATTTAAATAAATAAAAAAAATGCCAAATCCATTAACAGGTGAATCAAACGTACCGGAAGTTCCGGGAGTTTTAGGTAATAGTACAAGTTTTAACGGAGTGCTCGGCTATACAACCGCCGAAGGACATGCAGGAGTTGCAGGTGCATGTGACGAAGGTTTAGGTAACGGAGTTTACGGCCGAAGTAAAAACCGCGTGGGGGTATATGCTGTGAGTCAGAATTTTGAAGCTGTTCATGCTGAATCGAATTCATCAAAGACTGCGGCAATAGCTGCATACAACCTCAACGAGAATAGTGATTCTCCTTCTTTATATGCTCAAAAGAAAGGTAAAGGCTGCTCTGCAGTTTTTGACGGAAAAGTAAATATTGTAAATGGTGATCTGAAAGTTCTAAAAGGAACTATAAAAGTAAAAGATATAGACATTGTTAAAGTGTTGTTTGACTTGGCAGCTCAATTGAATAGTGAGGTGTCACAGTTAAAAGGGAGAATAGCGGCCCTGGAAATGAGACCCCGGTAAATATCAGTGAATTAAAATCTTCTAAGAAAAATATTTGTAATCTGACATTTGTTATTTGAAATTAAAAAAGACAGCCCGTGAATTGTACGCGAACATATTCACTTAAAAGCATCGCCGGTATGCAGGGCTGTTTTTCTTATTTGGGACTGGGAATTTTGGATTTGTGATTTATTATGATTTTAGATTTTGCATTCATGATTTTAGATTTAAAAATTTTAATAACCTTAAACCAGTAAATTTATGAATAACATTCATTACAGCTTTAAAGCCTTTTCATTGATTTGTTTCCTTATGTTCTTAACAGACATAACTTATGCTCAGGATATTAAAAAGAATATTCCCGGAAATCCATTTAAAGAAAATTTGCATAATGAGTTACGCGATGAATCCGGAAATTATTTATTTCCCGGTGAAGAAGATGCAATACAGAATTCCGTATTCTCCAGCAATTCTCCTTTAAGTAAATTCGGATTTTCAATTTCATCAGCAGGAGATGTAAATGCAGACGGCTATGATGACATAATTGTAGGAGAGCCGGATTACCTTTCTTCAAAAGGAAGGGCATTCATTTATTTCGGTGGCTTAGAAATAAACACTTCTCCCGATATAATATTTTCAGGTGAAAATTCTCAGGATTTCTTTGGTTCATCAGTTTCCGGTGCGGGAGATCTGAATAATGACGGATATGATGATGTAGTGATTGGAGCTTACGG
Source organism: uncultured Ignavibacteriaceae bacterium (assembly GCA_964561045.1). Classification (GTDB taxonomy): domain Bacteria; phylum Bacteroidota; class Ignavibacteria; order Tepidaquicellales; family Tepidaquicellaceae; genus JAGPCH01. The sequence continues at coordinate 3,664 of CAZLOL010000217.1, forward strand.
AAACAATTTCAATACCGGGAAGGCTTATATTTATTTCGGGAGTAATTCAATGGACAGTACAGCCGACGTCATATTAACAGGAGAGGACACATATAGTAATTTCGGTGTATCGGTATCAAATGCCGGTGATGTAAATAATGACGGTTATGAAGATTTGATCATAGGAGCTGACTCATACAATGGTTCAATGGGTAGAGCTTATCTTTATTATGGTGGAATGAGCATAGATAACATTTCAGATGTACAGTTCAACGGAATTATTTATAGTACTTCTTTTGGACACAGTGTCTCCGGTGCAGGTGATGTCAACGGTGATAATTTTGACGACATAATAATAGGCGCATACGGAGTGTCGTTAGGTTCGGGCAGCGCTGATATTTATTTTGGATCCTCATCAATGGACAATACCTCAGATGTTTCAATTTCAGGTATTTTTCAAAGTGCACTCGGAAGATCTGTTTCATGCGCCGGCGATGTCAATGGCGACGGGTTTGATGATGTGGTCGTAGGGCAAGATTATTTTGGAAACAATACAGGTTCAGCAAAGATATATCTTGGTTCAGCTTCAATGAATAATAATCCGGATATAATTCTGAACGGAGAAAACTCAACTGATAAATTCGGGTGGAGTGTTTCAGGAGCGGGCGATATTAATGGCGATGGATTTGATGATGTAATTTCCGGAGCTCCGGATTTTTCAGGCGGCAAAGGAAAAATTTATGTCTATTACGGTGCAGCTTCGATGGATCCATACTCTGATATTACAAAGACAGGAACAACCTCGTCAGGATATTTCGGATATTCAGTTTCAGAGGCAGGTGATTTTAACAAAGATGGTTTCTCCGACATAATTGCGGGAGCTTACGGAATGAATATCTCAATGGGCAAAGTTTATTTTTATCAATACAGGACTGATCCGCCGAGAACAGTTTCAGACCTGACCTTATCTGCAGAACCCGGAAGCGGATTTGGAATAATTTCATCTGATGCAGGAGATGTAAACGGTGATGGATATTCGGATTTTATTACAAGCACTGGATTCGGAACAGGTAAAGTATTTATTTATTTTGGCGGTATGAATATGGACAATGTCCCTGATTTTTCAAAATTTGGAGCTTATGGTTTTGGACAATGTGTATCAGGTGCAGGTGATGTCAATGGCGACGGTTATGATGACGTAATTATCGGTTGGAATAGTGTGAATCTAAATGGTGACGGAAAAGCCCAGATATTTTTTGGCGGACCTAACATGGATACAATAGCCGATGTTACAATGTATGAACAGCAGAATTATACACGATTCGGACAATCATTGTCAGATGCGGGTGATATAAATCATGATGGATATGACGATGTGATCATCGGCGACATGGATTATAATGAAACCGGAAGAGCATATATTTATTACGGAGGAGCAAATATGAACAACGAAGTTGATCTGATTTTATATTCAGATAATTCATATTCACAATTTGGATATTGCTTTGATGCATCCGGAGATATCAACGGTGACGGATACTTCGATCTGGTCGTCGGAGCCCGGTCATATGGCTCAGGCTTAGGCAGAGCATATATCTATTACGGCAGCGCTTCAATGGATAATAACGCAGATTTAATTTTACAGGGTCAGGTTAGCGGAGAAGAATTCGGATCAGATGTTGCCTTAGGAGATGTAAATGGTGATGGGTATTCTGATGTAATCTGCGGAGCTCCTTTTTACAATACATACTCCGGAAGGGTATTTTTATTTTACGGAAGCGCTTCAGTGAATAATGTTGCAGATAAAATTTTTACAGGAGATACAACAAATGGCTATTTCGGAGCATATCTTACCTGTGCTGATTTCAATAATGACGGGTATGATGACATTGTCACTAATTCCATAACTTCATACTTTGGAGGTAAAGTAAATTTTTATTATGGCAATCAAAATATGAGTACCGGTTCACAATTCTCACTAAGAGGTGGTCCGTATTTTGGAAGGTCGGTCGAATCGGTAAAAGATTTTAATGGCGATCACGTTCCTGATCTTGCAATTTCACAGAGCTATGATGCAGATTATGTATTCATATTTTTTTCGAGACCGGAAGGAAACAGTAAGATCTCATTTTACGGGGCAATACAAGGAATGTATGATCCGGTCACGGACACTGAAATTCCGGATACGATCACAGTCATATTAAGAAAAAATACTCCGCCTTATGATATAGTTGATTCGGCAAAAAATATTTTACTCGGACCTTCTGCCGGACAGGATTTTTACTTTGGCAAAGTTCACAATATAGTTCCATACTATGTTGAGGTCAGACACCGGAATGCGCTTGAAACATGGAGTGCGAATCCGGTAATGTTCTCTTATCAACAGACTTCAATTGCATTTTCTGTTGATGAGATTTATGCATATGGTAATAATGAAATACAGGTCGATACTTCTCCTTATGATGTATTTGCATTTTACAGCGGTGATGTGAATCAGGACGGGTACATAGACCTTACGGATGTACTGGTAATTTACAACGGCGCAAATAATTTTCTGACAGGATATGTTGTGACTGATCTTACAGGAGATTCAATAGTTGATCTGACGGATATATTAATGGCTTATAATAATTCTGTAAAATTTGTGAGCGTGATCAGACCCTGATTTT
>CAZLOL010000218.1:0-6272 GCA_964561045.1 uncultured Ignavibacteriaceae bacterium
GTTTGTAAAGTTTGTAAAGTTTGTAAAGTTTGTAAAGTTTGTAAAGTTTGTAAATATAAATTTTTGAAGTTGCAAAAACAATCAATTTACATTTATAAGTCCTTATTTTAAAATTTTATCCGGAACATTTTGATCCGGATCTGATCAAATAATATTTCATTATTTCGAAATAGTATTTCTCAAAAATAATTCTCAGCAAATTTAGATTTTAAAATTAAGATTTGTTTTTATCACAATTATTAATTGTTTTATAGTTAAATTATAAGCTTTATTAAACTAAGTCATTTTAATGGAAGTAATAACAGAGTTTTTTCACAAGCTGGGAAATCTTGAAGACCTCATAAAATGGGGCGGATTAACAGTTCTGATAATAATAGTTTTCGCGGAAACAGGTTTACTTGTTGGATTTTTTCTTCCCGGTGATTCTTTGCTTATCACAGCAGGATTAATTGCAGCACAGGGTTATCTGGATATATATGTATTAAATGTTTCTTTGATAATTGCAGCAATAGTCGGAGATCAGGTTGGATATTTGTTTGGAAGAAAAACAGGACCAAGGATTTTTAAACGTGAAAAATCAAGGTTCTTTGCAAAAGATCATCTTGTAAAAGCCAATCATTTTTATGAAAGATACGGTGGAAAGGCAATTATATACGCAAGATTTGTTCCGTTTGCAAGAACATTTGCCCCGATTGTTGCAGGTGTAGGAATGATGAATTACAAAAAATTCGTAACTTTTAATATCTTAGGAGGTCTGCTCTGGGTTCTGTCAATGACTTTGGCCGGATATTTTTTCGGGAATATCCCTTTCGTTAAAAAGAACTTCGAATATGTTATTATCGGAGTAATATTGCTTTCATTGCTACCGGTTGTTTTAGGCTATTTAAAACATAGAAAAGAAAGCAAACTTGGTTCAGGAGAAATCGTTTAAGGAATTAAATCTTCTGATGCTGTATCTGTTTCTTTCATACTTTGAGCTTTTTTAAAACTCAGATTTTCTTTAACAAAGAAAAATGCGCCGACTATAATCAGACCTAAAAGACCTAATAAATGATTTACGGTTGCAAAACCGAAAGCTGATTCCCTTTCTACTCCAAAAACATTTACCAAAGTTGCTGTGCAGAACAAGTGATATATCCCCGCAGAATTAGCCGGAAGCGGAATAGTTAATGCAAACGTAGCCATTGTTAAAACCAGATTAGCATCGAACAGGCTCATATCAATGTTAAAAGCAAGTAAAGTGAGATATGTTGAGATGATATAAGTAAACCAAAGCAAAACTGAAAGAATCAGGATCTGCAGGTAATATTTAGGATACCTTATAAACAGAAACCCATTTATCATAGAAATAAAGATATTATGAACTTTCTGATGAAATTTTTCCGGGAGAATTTTCTTTGTGATCTTTTCTATTATTATCTCTGATTTTTCAAGATTAAATATTATCACTATTATAAGAATTACGAAAACAAGAGTAATGACGGAAGTGTAAATGGATATTATTTCAATGTTGTATTGTTCAAAAGCTGATGATAGTTTTTTCTTGTAAAAGATCATGCAGATTCCGAAAGAAATCAATAGACTGAGTAAATCAAAAACCCTCTCTACAAGTATAGTCCCGAAAGCTGAAGCTTTTGAAATCTTTTCCTTGTTAGCCAGCAGTACAGGTCTGTAAACTTCACCTGCTCTCGGAATAATGCTGTTCATCATATATCCTATCATCATAGAAGAAAAGAGAATTTCCATTTTAATGTCTTTTTTCAATGGATTCAGAAAATATCTCCATCTAAGTGCCCTTAAATATCCTCCAAGCATTATACCTATTATGGCACCTGCCAAAGCATAAATATAATTAGCATTTTTTAATACTTCAAACAATTCGTTAAAATCATTTCCTCTAAAGGCAAGGTAAAGGAAAAAGAATGTTAATGAAATTAACAGTACGGATTTTAAAGTTTTCTTAACTTTTGTATTCAATATCTAATAAAAAAGTTAAACACAGTGACTATATATGTGTTTAACTTAAATTAATGTATAATTATAATTTTATTTTATCTTAGATCAATAACTTCTATACCTTCAGGAGGGGAAAAGCTGAATTTTGATGAACTTAATCCCGCATCAAGAGAAATATCCTTTAAAAAATAAGTGTTTGTTGATTCCGTCGTTACGATATTAATTTTGCGGATCAGATCTTCATTTTTATCTATCCAGATCTTTGCAGATTTTACAGATCCTCCGCTTCTTGGAGATAGTTTGATTACATAGCAATCTACACCGCCTACATTTTCTTCTCCTTCAAGATCAGAATAAAAATTTTCAGGATAATTAAACAGGAATTTATTGGGCGAAAATGAATTTCCGTCATCTTTATAATTATCAATCACAACCTGTTTTCTTTTCGGAGAATAAGCCCATGAAGTCTGACCATCGGTAATTATTATTTGTCCACCGGCTTCGATTCTGTACTTATTACTTTTCTTAATATAGATGACACCGGAAGATGAGTTGGCTTTTCCGCCTGACCCTTTAAGAGTCTGAGTGAATGTTGCTTTTGCGTCCGTTATGTTCTCGTATTTCGACTGAACTTTTTTGATTATTTCCTGAGCATCCTGAGCATAAGTTGCAGAATAAATTATCAGGAATAGAAGAATAAAATATTTTTTAATACAGTTCATTTTTTATTTTTGGTTTAATAAAAATAGCAAAAACTGTCATCCTTTTCAATTGATAAAATAATCTTTAAATTAAGCCGGAATTTAAGCCTGATAAAGGAAATTTGTTAAAATTTTAGTTTCAACCGAAATTTCCAAATTAAATCAGGTTTCAATAAATTAATCCTCAAGATAATAGTTTTCAGAAAAATCTTAACACAGGAATACTGTTTTATTTTATGAACTTTCCAATTATAATTATTTTAAAACTCGATATTTCGTATTTAAATTTGATTATTAAATGAAGTTACGTAAATCACATTTCCTTGTCTTTCTGAGAGAAGTGAAGAATCCAAATGCTTCAAATAAGCTTTTTAGGATTCTCCGATTCGTTTCTCTCGTTCAAAATGGCAAGAATGTTTAACTTCAGTCATAATTAATTTCCTGATTCACCGAAGACAGATATATTTTCATTGTATGTGATTTTAGAAAATCTCAATCGTGTTAAGAAAGATTCGAAGTTATATTTAATCAGAAATGTAAATAAGAACTTAAATCCAGGTTATGAATTTTATGATTGGAATTTTGAAAATAGATGAATTATATTTGCAGCAAATATTAAACAGAATCGATTTCCCATGAATATTAATTATTTTACATCTGTCAATCACTGGTTAAGAAGCGGAAACTTTTTTAAATACTTATTTTTCTCATCGGCAATTCTCTTCTTTTTTATTAATTCAAAAGCAGAAGGACAATATAAACTAAAAGATGCATTTCCTAATTTACAGCCATTTTCATCCCCTGTTTCATTCTTAAGCCCAAATGACGGAACCAACAGAGTTTTTGTTCCTCAACTGAGAGGATTAATTTATGTTTTCAATAATTCCGACACTGTAAGCGGAAGAAAGACATTTATTAATATCAGTTCCAAAGTATCTCAAACAGGCTCAGAGGAAGGATTATTGGGAATGGCATTTCATCCTAACTACAGAAATAATCATTATTTTTATGTTCATTATGTTTTTGACAGTACAGGTAGTCCCAGCTCAAGATGGGTAAGAATTTCAAGATTCACTGCTAGCAATACAAATGCTGATACGGCATTTTTAAATTCCGAATTGAAATTATTTACAATTCCCCTGCCTGACAGGGGTCATAATGGAGGTCAGGTTGCATTCGGATCTGATAATTATTTATATGTTTCACTTGGAGACGGATATGCAGGTGGTGATGTAGCTCAGGATAATACTCAGCTTTTGGGTAAAATATTAAGAGTAAATGTTGATTCTGCAGGAGGAGGAAGAAATTATTCCATTCCGGTTTCGAATCCTTTTTATGGTAATACCAACGGATTTAGAGAAGAGATCTATGCTTTTGGTTTCCGGAATCCATTCAGATTCAATTTTGATTTTGCAACAAATAAAATGTGGTTGGGAGATGTAGGACAATTCAGATATGAAGAAGTTAATATTGTCGAAAAGGGAAAGAATTACGGCTGGAATAAAATGGAGGGTTTGCATTGCTTCCCCGATACAACTGTCTGTGATACAGCCGGGCGGGGTTTTGTAAGACCTGTTTGGGAATATTTACATAAGGATGTATTTCAGCCCTATGCAGTTCTTGGGGGTTATGTTTACAGGGGTTCATTGATGCCTGAATTGTACGGTAAATATATTTACGGTGATTATGCTCAGGGAATCATTTGGTCATTGGAATATGACGGTATAAATCCTACAATTAATACTCTACTCGTGGATACGAATTTTAATTTCTCTTCTTTTGGAGTTGATTTGAACAATGAAATTTATGTATGTAAAATTTCAACACTCAACGGAAGGATATACCGTTTATACAACACCGAACAGATTACTCTTAATCTGAAAGTAATCGTTGAAGGTTATTACAATTTAAATACAAATTCACTTAACAAGCGGGACACACTTTCAGTTTTCCTGCATTCTGCTATTCCGCCTTTTTCAATTGTCGATTCTGCAATAACTGTTATCGATTCTCTTACATTCAGCGGAATTTGTTTTTTTAATTATGCAACAGACGGGACATATTATCTTAAAATAAAGCAAAAGAATACTCTTGAGACCTGGAGTGAACCTGGAGGGATTGTTTTAACAAAAGGAAACACGACAAATTATGATTTTACAGATGACATATCAAAAACATTCGGTGGAGGTACAAAATTAAAGGGTACAAAATATTGTTTGATTAGCGGAGACTGTAATCAAAATGGTGTGATAAATGCTGTTGACAGAGCGTCTGTAATCTCACGTCTTGGGAGCAATGAATTCAATATAGAAGATCTCGACGGAAATGGAATTGTTAATGCCGCTGACCGGGCTATTGTTGTCAGCAACTTAGGACGTGCGAAAAAATCTCCATAAGAAAATTTCTATATTCTATATAAAAGACTGATAATAATTATTATGTAATAGTATTGAATTAAATTCTGAAATTAATATATGAAATATAAATTATTTTTTAATATCATATTTATTTTACTGATCTTTAGCAGCTGCTTATATTCCCAAACAGGAAAAGCCACTATCTTTCAGACAAATGACGGATCAACTTTAGAAGTCAGCATTTATTTAAAAAGTACAGGTGTTTCTTCCTGGAGTTTGGGTTTTGCCAGTTTCGTATTTTTCTATAACAGAAATGCTTTAGACAGCGCTATTGAATTTGCTGAAGGCAGATGGGATAATGATTCAAATTCCCAGTATGCTGATCAGATCATAGTACCTTACGGAAGCGGTAATTCAGAATCAATTGAGATCGGGTTAAATACTATAGCTTCTCCTGGAACAATTGTGACGGGGGATTCTGCATTAGTTGGTACTGTTCGTTTTAATATATTAGATAAAACAGTGAATCATAATCTAAGCTGGAATCTCAGTTATTGTGCTGTTCTGGATAATTTCGGAAATGATATTACAGGAGGAATTATTTTTTCTGATCCTGAAAATGGAGTTCTTCCGGTAGAACTTTCCGCCTTTACTGCTGAAATAAACAAAAATGATGTCAATCTTTATTGGGCTACTTCACGGGAGCAAAACAATTCCGGATTTAGTGTTGAAAGGATATATTCAGAAAAAAGTAATTCAAACGAGAATAAATGGCAGACTCTTTCTTTTATTCATGGGACAGGAAATTCTAACACAATAATTAATTATAGTTTTACTGACAGAAATCTTCAAAGCGGAAAATATAAATACAGATTGAAGCAATCAGATTTTAACGGAAATATTGAATACTATAATTTAAGCAATGAAATATTAATTGGTATTCCGGTAAGATTTGAACTTTCTCAGAATTATCCAAATCCATATAATCCAAGCACTAAAATTGATTACGCGCTTCCGGCAGACGGGAATGTCAGTTTGAAAATATTTGATATTTCAGGAAAGGAAATTGCTGAACCAATAAATAGATTCCTGACTGCAGGCTATCATTCGATTAACATAAACAGTTCTAATCTGACAAGCGGTACATATTTCTATACACTGGAAATGAATAATTTAAGTATTACCAGGAAAATGATTTTGCTGAAATAATTAAATTATTAATATAGTCTGGGATAAGATACATTCAGGCAGCACAGAG
>CAZLOL010000219.1:0-6239 GCA_964561045.1 uncultured Ignavibacteriaceae bacterium
CTATAAACTCTATAAACTCTATAAACTCTATAAACTCTATAAACTCTATAAACTCAACTAACTCACTTCACTTCAATCCTTCTCTCTTCCCCCATACCGCTCTTCTTCACATTCACTTTTACTTTCACCTTCTCCCCTTCCCTAATGATCTCTATCTCATCATCTTTAATATCAGGATTTCCGATATCTTCCCTTATCATTTGTCTGATCTCACTGTCTGATTTACCTTTAAACCTGTCTCCGTTATCCTGACCGGACTTCCTAATTTCTTTCATTTTAGTAACTTTATTGCCGTCCTTTATCGTCATATCAAATCCGCCATCCTTTTTGATCTGATCATCAGGAATAACAACCTTCACGATTCTGTGACCTTTCTCATCACTTTTAAAATCTACGGTAACTGCTTCAATCCCTGCATTCTTTAACTGTGAAGTTATTTCCTTTTCAAGCTCAGCATCACTCATGTTGGTTGCATTGATGTCAATCTTAAACAGATCATTCAGCAGAACTGAATATACCGGTCTCTTAACAGTTTCATTGAGAGGTATGATAGTTATATCATTCACCCCGTTTATTCTTTCAAGCTGTGATTTATAATCCTGTATGTTTGCATGATTTTCCTTTGACAGAACAAGGCTATAACTTACAATTTCCTTACCGTTAACGTTTTCCGTATTGATATTGAATTCACCGTTTTTAAACCAATCCATATTTTCTATAAGTGAAACTGCTTCCGTATTATCCTTGCTTACAGACCATTTCATTACATCCCCGGCGGATTCCTGCTGAGTCACGGGATAGTTGCATGCCGCGACTATGAATGCCAGAAATAAAAAAGCGTAAGCAAGCCTGAATTTATGTGATGTAAAATAATTTTTGAATTTCATTATGATATTCCTTTCTGATTTTTCTTTAATTAATAAATTTTCATTGGCGGTTCTCAGCCATGCCTCTGTAACCGGAAAAGAATTATCGTAATTTTCATTTCTTAATTCATCGAAGTACTTACTTTCCTTCGATCTCTGTGATGATTCTGATTGTTTCATTATTTAAATCTCCTATAATAATTGAACTCTTTGTTTTTGAATTTGAAATATTGTTTTCTTCATCTACGATAACTTTTCTCAGTTTTTCCCTTGCACGGCTAAGCCTGGATTTGACCGATGAGAGGCTTCTCTCATTCTGTATTTCCTTTATCTCTTCCAGTGTAAATCCTCCCAGTTCGAACAGGAGCAAAGCGGATCTTTCCCTGTAAGAGATTTTAGAAAGCGCCTTATAAAGTGTTAATTTTCTTTCGTCATTCTCATTCCTGCTGAAGATCTCGGGAATGTCTGCCACCGACGACATGCTGTCGGAAGGGAGAAACTTCTTCCAGAAATCATTTCTTACGGAATTGTAGAATTCACGTGTAACAATTGTAAAGAACCATGATCTGAACTTTGACTTTTCAATCAAACTGTCAAAGTTTTCGAGAGCTTTCAGAAGAGACTGCTGCAGAACGTCTTCGGCATCGTCCGGTGAACGCTTTACACATAATGCTCTGCAGTACTTCAAAGCATCACTGTAACATGGTTTTAAAAGTTCGAGAAACTGATTTGTGTCCTTGCACATGTGTTATAATTATAACTTAAACGTTTATTTACTTATTAGACGTATTTGAACTCAGTAAAGTCGCAATACAGTAAATAGTAAATAGTAAATATTTAATAGTTGATAATTTAAAGATTATAGTATAAATGTAAAATTTATTATTGCAGACATAGAATTAATAAAATGAAATTTTTGTGCTAAAATATTAATCAAACAATAATAAGTAATTTGTAACTAACATATTTACTCTTATATTCAATTTAACAATTAAATTAATTATATTTTACTAAATTAAATAAAAATCATGAAAACTATCATTACTCCCTCAGGTAAGATTTTGATTTTGATTTTATTATTTATCACCTCTTTATATTTATCCAATAATGATTCTCATCCTTTTATCGGCTGCAAGAGTGATAAGGTTGCAGTAAAAAAAGATTCCATTGTAGACTGGAGATTTCCCGACGTAAGTACTTTAAAAGATGATGAAGATGGTAAAATAATCAAGCTTGGAAGAAAGATTTTTACGGAAACTTACAAGTTCATTGGCCCAAGAGTAAAAGATACAGCAAAACGATTTCTTGGAAATAACATGGACTGCCAGAACTGTCATTTTAAAGGAGGCACGGTTAAAAATGTGCTCGGACTGGTTGGGACTTACAATTCATATCCTGCACTGGATGCAAGATCTGACAAAAATATTTCAATTCAGCAAAGAATAAATCAGTGTCTGATGAGAAGTATGAACGGTAAACCCATGCCGGAAAATTCAGAAGAGATGAATGCGCTCACCGCTTATCTTAAATGGCTGAGTACTTATGTTCCGAAAGGCACACGCGTGGAAGGAAACGGACTCCCGGATATACAGCCGCTTGACAGAGCTGCGGATCCTGTAAAAGGAAAAACCGTTTTTGCCGGCAATTGTATGACGTGTCATGCCGAAAACGGATATGGAGTATTAAATGATCCGGGAAATGTTGTTGTGCCTGCAGACTCCCTTAACGGATATGATTTTCCTCCTGTAATGGGACCGGACAGTTATAATGAAGGTGCCGGGATGTACAGACAGATTGCGGCTACTGCATTCATATATTCTAAAATGCCATACAATGATGCCACACTTTCACTTGAAGAATCTTATGATGTTGCAGCTTACATAAATTCACAGCCAAGACCTAAAATGCCAAACGTCGAAAAAGATTATCCTAACCTGAAGCTTAAACCTATGGATGATCCGTTTCCTCCTTATGATGATAAATTTTCAGAAGCTCAGCATAAATACGGTCCTTATAAACCGATGCTGAAAGAAGGTGAATCGGGTAAATTGCTTGATCCGAATAAAGGCAGATAAAAATAAAGTCTGACAGATATTAAATCTATTTATGATTATCTGAACTGAAATATGCAGTGCAATTTTTGCATTGCTGTCCGGATCATTTTTAAAAATTCTTTTGATAAATTTAATCTGAATCGAAACAATTTTTGGTTTATTAAGCACAAGCACGTCTGAGAATAATTACCTCAGTAAATTTCCGGGCAAAAACAGAAATTTTACTGACTGAAATGTACGACAGGACTTTTCCGTCGAACAAAGAAAAGGATATCAATATAAGAAAGGTATGATTCTTTTTGTTTTTCTTTTATAGCTGCTATACTCCGGAAACTCTTCATCCAGAATTTTTTCTTCATAAAAAGTTTTTATTATCAGAACTGCTACAAGCAGTATCCATGAAATTGTTCTAATAAATGTAAAATCATTTATCAGCCAGATCAGCGTAATCAATATCGTTGAAGTGTACATCGGATGTCTGACGAGTTTGTACGGACCTGATGAAGTGAGAGTGGAATTATCGAGTAATGAGGGAAATATGTTGAATCTGAATTTCATCTCTGCCATTGCCCAGATGCCAAAGAGTACAAATATAATTTCTGCTGTGAGAAGAATTACATCCGTAGGAATTATTGCTCCGGTGATAGCCAGATACATTATGGAAGCAATCTGTATCAGAACCAGGCAAACAGAAAATAATTTATACAAAGCATTAAAAAATTATATTTCTTCAAACAATTGATCAAGCATCATTTATATCTGCAGAACTTCAATCAATTCAGTCATTATCATTAACTCATAAATTCAGAAATCAGCCGGTGGAAATGATGCGTACCTGTTTCTCTAGTAACCGAATACCTTCCCCTGTCGTAATTCCGGGATCTAATGCCTCTCTGAACATTCTCAACTATAGCTTCATCTTCCCTTTCAACTTTATCAAGACCTGCTCCGGAGCCTTTTTCAATCCGTGAATCATCATAAACATAACTCAGGAAAGAAACTCTTGTAAGATCAGGTTTCAAAGGTCTCACAACATTTACAGACAATCCCCACGGATAAAAATTGAACATCATATTCGGAAATATCCAGAAATAATAAGCGGAAATATTCTGACCGTGTTCAGGGGAGCTCTCAGGCAGTTCAAAGCAATCCCCGCCGTTCTTTGCAATTCCAACCTGCAGATTCGAATACCGGAACAGCTCTGTTCTGTAACTGCCGTAATCAAGCGCTTCGTTCAGGCTGTTATGTACATACGGGATATGAAATCCTTCCAGATAATTCTCACAGTACAAAGCCCAGTGTGCTTTTACAAGATAATCCCTCGAACGCGATGCATCGAATACAAATTCTTTCAGAGGAAGCCATGACATTCTTGAACACATTTCGCCTGTGAAATCCTGAACAGGTGCATAAGGATTCAGAGAAACGAACAAAAACTTTTCCCAGGTACTGAATGGAATCTCAGGCAGATTGTCTTTTTCAGAGGGGAAATTTTTTACTTCCGCAAATTCAGGCATTGAAAGAAATTTTCCGTCAAGATCGAATCTTCTTCCATGATATCTGCACATGATCTTCTTCTCAATGCAGTTTCCTTCAATGAGAATATTTCCCCTGTGAGTGCAGACATTTGAAAGGCAATGAATCCTGTCATTTTTATCTCTGGATAATATCAGTGGTTCGTCAAGATAATTTTCAAGCAGAAAAAAAGGATGGATCTGACCGGGCACTTTCACAACGCCTGTATCCCCTCCGTATTGCCAGCTTCTCATAAATATTTTTTCTTTTGAAAGCTGAAAATATTTTTCATCAGTATAAAATTCTGACGGCAGTGTTTCAGCTTTTGAAATGTCTTCACTGATATCGAACATTATGGATAAATTATGCTTTTGTGCTGTTGACTGAAGTCAACGGCAATGAATTTAAGAAATCTCTAATTTTACAAATCTTATTAATCTTATAAATCTTTTTAATCTTACTAATCTTATAAATCATACGAATCTTACGAATCCAATCAGCTCTTCTCTTCCCAGATCACGCAAAGATTAATTATCGTTTCAACCGCCTTCTGCATATCCTGAACTGAAACCCATTCCAGCGTTGAATGAAACGCATGCTCTCCGGCAAATATATTCGGGCATGGAAGTCCCATGAAGGAAAGCCTTGAACCGTCAGTTCCTCCGCGAATGGAATCAAGCTTTGGCTCAAGTCCTGCTCTTCTGATTGCTTCCATTGCATATTCAATTATCTCAGGCTGTTTATCCAGAACGGATTTCATATTTCTGTATGACTCTTCGATTTTTATTTCATACGATGATCTGTCATATTTGCTTACAACTCCTTCAGTTATACTCTTTATCATTTCCTCGCTTTCCTTTAATCCTTTTTCATCAAAGTCCCTAATAATGAATTTCATTACAGCCGAATCAACTTCAGCTTTCAGTGAAACAGGATGAACAAAGCCCTGCCTGCCTTCTGTAGTTTCCGGAGAATGTGAATCATGAGGAAGCTTAGATATTATCTCGCAGCAAATCTTTATGGCATTTTCCATTTTATCCTTTGCAAAACCCGGATGAATATTAAAGCCCTGTATTTTTATTGTTAAAGCATCAGCCGAGAATGTTTCATTTTCAACGCTGCCAAGATCTGCTCCGTCAATTGTATAACCGATCTCCGCGCCGAGCTTTTTCATATCCAGCTTATCCACTCCCCTTCCGACTTCTTCATCAGGCGTAAACAATATTCTGATCTTTCCGTGTTTTATTTCAGGATGTGTCATGAGATAATTTGCAGCTTCCATGATCTCGGCTATTCCGGCTTTATTATCAGCGCCGAGAAGAGTTGTTCCGTCAGTTGTGATGATGTCATTTCCGGTCTGATCCTTAAGCTGCGGATGTTCATCGTACTTAATAATCTGAGTTTTATCTTTTGGTAATACTATGTCACCTCCCTGATAATTTTTATGAATCGCAGGGACAACATCTTTTCCTGTTACATCAGGAGAAGTATCCATGTGCGAGCAGAAGCATAGAACTGGCACACGCTTATTTGTATTCGAAGCGATTGTTGCATAAACATATCCGTGCTCATCAAGTTCGGCGTCTTTTATTCCCATTGCTTTAAGTTCCTGAACTAATACTTTCCCGAGATCCTTTTGTTTCTCAGTAGAAGGATGAGTCATTGAATCGTGATCGGATTGTGTGTCGATCTTTACGTAGCGGAGAAAACGTTCTGTGCAGTTTGTTGAGTTTATCAAGTTTGTCAAGTTTGTCAAGTTTATCAAGTATTTAAAGTTTGTAAAGATTATTTAGTTTATCAAGTT
>CAZLOL010000220.1:0-6202 GCA_964561045.1 uncultured Ignavibacteriaceae bacterium
ATGAATCTTATGAATCTTGTGAATCTTACAAATCAAAATATATTTTCAAAACATGACAAATGTCATATTTTGTAAAAACGCTTTTTCGTATTTTTGTACAGGAGGAAATAATGGAAAAGAAAATTCTAATAATAGATGATGATCCTGATATTATCGAAGCTGCAACAGTTCTCTTAGAGTCAAAAAACTACAAGGTTTTTTCCGAAACCGATCCTGATAAAGGATTCGAATCAGCCCTTAGCAACAAGCCCGACCTTATTATTCTTGATATTATGATGACAGAACCGGATGACGGATTCTTTCTGTTAAAAAAATTAAAAAAGAATAATATCAATGCGCCAGTAATAATCTATTCTTCAGTATCGAATGCTCTCGGGTATGACTTCGGCAAGAACAGTCTTATTCAGGTGGACGAGTTTATTGATAAGCCGGCTGAACCGGAAATGCTCTTAAATACCATTGAAAAACTTTTGAACAAATAAAAACACCATGAAAGATTCAGAAAAATATATCAGAAGTGAATTTATTCTTGAACTGGTTAAAAAATTCGGGAAAGAACGCTCTGCGCTGCTTCCGATACTTCAGGAAATTCAGAAAAAATTTTTATATATAGATGAACATTCGCAGCAGGAAGTTGCAAGACTATTGAACATACATCCGGTGGAAGTAAACGGAGTTATTTCATTTTATGCATTTCTGTATGACACTCCAAGAGGAAGAAACACCGTGAGAGTCTGCAAGAATATAATATGCAATTATCATGGCAGCAGGGAGATCGCAAAAGCTATAAGCAGCGAACTCGGAATAGGATTTGACGAGACAACAAAAGACGGCAAGGTAACTCTTGAGTACGCCAACTGCTTCGGAATGTGCGACAAGAGCCCTTCGATGCTTGTGAATGATCAGATCTATGAAAAAGTAAACAAGGAAACCGCATTAAATTTGATAAGGGATTTAAAATGAAAACTATAAATAAAATTAAAAGGACAGGTCCGGTATTATTTTCGGAATATGAAAAAGGTTCGGCTGTAAAGAAAGTTCTGGGAATGGAACGCGGGGACATTTTATTTGAAATAAAAGATTCAGGGCTGAAAGGCAGAGGCGGCGCGGGTTTTCCGGTATCAACCAAGTGGATGATCACGGCTGCGGCAAATTCCGACAGGAAGTTCATTGTCTGCAATGCAGATGAAGGAGAACCGGGTACATTCAAAGACAGGGTACTTCTTCTGGAATATCCTGAACTTGTTTTCGAAGGAATGGTCATTGCAGGTTTTACAATAGGAGCAAAAGAAGGAATAGTTTATCTCAGAGCCGAATATTCTTATATGCTGGAATTCCTCGAAAACTTTCTTGATGAAATGAGAAAACTGAATCTTCTGGGAAAGGATATCTGCTGTAAAGGTTTTGATTTTGATATTTCAATAAGGCTTGGTTCCGGTGCGTACGTCTGCGGAGAAGAAACGGCGCTGATAGAATCACTCGAGGGAAACCGCGGAGAGCCTAGGAACAGACCGCCCTTCCCGGTGAACACCGGTTATCTCGGACATCCTACTGCGGTTAATAATGTAGAGACTCTTGCATCCGTACCGCATATCATCAATAAAGGCGGGGAATGGTATCATAAACACGGAACTGACAAATCAACCGGCTCTAAACTGTTTTCAGTTTCGGGTGACTGTAAATATCCCGGTGTATATGAACTGCCCTGGGGTACAACATTGAATGAAATTATTAAGATAACAGGTGCCGAAGATACAAAAGCAATGCAGGTCGGCGGAGCTTCAGGAATCTGTCTCCCGGCATCAGAATTCGGCAGGAAGCTTTCCTATGAAGATATTCCCACCGGCGGTTCAATCATGATATTTAATAAAGACAGGAATATGCTTGAAATACTGAAGAACTTCATGGAGTTCTTTGTCGAAGAATCCTGCGGACAATGCACTCCTTGCAGGATCGGGAATGTGAAACTTCTCGAAGGCGTGAATATGATTGAAAAAAATGAATATACTTTTGAATATATTGAAAAGTTAAAAGAACTCGGAAAGACCATGCAGGTCGCTTCCAAATGCGGACTCGGTCAGACAAGTCCGAATCCGTTTCTATCTATACTCGAAAATTTTAAAGATGAGATATTCAATAATAAACCGGTATTAAATTAATAATTATGGAAAAGGAATTAAGAAGTCCGGTGTCGCAGAGACCACTGGAAATGAAAAATGTAAAAGACAGGACAGGTATCGGCTCTGCTGTTTCTATAGAACTGAACGGTGAAAAAATGCACGTTGAACTCGGGAAGACAATTCTTGAAGTATGTAAGGAAAATAATATTCACATACCTACATTATGCTATCACGAAGACCTTTGTATAGCCGGCAATTGCAGAATGTGCCTCGTCGAAGTGGAAGGAATGAGAACTTTGCAGGCATCCTGCGCTTTCCCGATAACTTCGCCGGTAAAAATAAAAACTTTTTCTGATAAAGTAAGAAAAGCCAGGAAGCACATAGTTGATCTGATGCTGAGCGAACATTACGGAGAATGTTACAGCTGCGTCAGAAACAATAACTGCGAACTTCAGACACTGGCAAAGGAATACGGAGTCGACAGTTACGAATTCGGACATATATGCGAGCCGAGGTTTGAAGTTGATAAATCGTCTCATGCAGTCGTAAGAGACATGGATAAATGCATACTGTGCAGAAGATGTGTAAGGACCTGCATAGATCTGCAGGAAGTAGGAGTACTGGAAGCAATCAACAGAGGATATGATACGAAGATATCTACATTTATGGACAAGCCGCTTGCAGATGTTATCTGCATCAACTGCGGTCAGTGCATAAACAGATGTCCTACCGGCGCTCTTCATGCGAATGATCCTTCTGATGAAATATGGAAAGCAATAGAAGATCCGAAGAAGCACGTTGTAATGCAGACAGCTCCGTCCCCCAGAGCAGCCATCGGCGAAGAGTTCGGGTTACCTCCGGGGACTTCAATGACAGGACAGCTTAATACTGCCGTTAAACGAATTGGATTTGACATGGTATTTGACACTAATTTTTCTGCTGATCTGACAATAATGGAAGAAGGCACAGAACTGCTTAACAGACTTAAAAAAGCAATCGTTGATAAGGATAAATCAGTTATGCTTCCGCAGTTCACTTCCTGTTCACCCGGCTGGGTAAAATTCATAGAGCATTTTTATCCTGAATATCTGGATTATCTTTCAACTGCAAAATCGCCGCAGCAGATGTTCGGTTCGGTGATAAAAACATTTTATGCAAAGGAAGCGGGGATAGACCCTAAGGATATCGTCACAGTTGCGCTGATGCCATGCGCCGCAAAGAAATTTGAATGCAACAGACCTGAAATGAATTCTTCCGGATATAAAGATGTGGATTATGGTTTGACAACAAGAGAGATGGCAAAGATGATCCGCGAAGCGGGACTGAGACTGCCCGAATTACCTAAGACGAACTTTGACGAACCGTTCGGAGAAGCATCCGGAGCCGGACTTATATTCGGAGCAACAGGCGGAGTGATGGAGGCGGCATTGCGTACTGTATATGAACTTGTAACAGGCAGGCCGGTACCGTTTGAAGGATTAAATATTGATGTATGCCGCGGTATGAAAGGAATAAAAGAAGCGTCAGTAAAACTGGAAAACTGTAAGGAAGAGTATAATTTCCTTGAAGGCGTGGAATTAAAATTCATAGTAGCTCACGGAACGGCAAACGCAAAACACGTAATGGAAATGCTTATCAGAGGAGAGCTTGAGGGATATCATTTTGTGGAAATAATGGGATGTCCCGGAGGATGCATCGGAGGCGGAGGTCAGCCTATTCCGACATCTGAATTAATAAGAAAGCTCAGAACAAAGGCAATTTATGAAGAAGAATCTGTAATGCCTGTCAGAAAGTCTCACGAAAATCCAAGGATAAAATACATTTACGAGAAATTCCTGACGGACGGACCGGGAGGAAAGCTATCACATAAGCTGCTGCATACGAAGTATGAAAAGCGAGGCAAGTATATTAATTAAAATTGGGATTTGGGACTTATAATTTGATTAAGTTTTGAAATTGGGGATTTGGGTTTTCAGATTTAAAAATAAAAGAGGAATATGTTAAACTAAATTTCCAATTCTAAATTCTAAATAATAAATTCCAAATCCGAAATTCCAAATTCCAATTGTACTAATGATGTTAAATCTGATTCCGACAAACACAAAAGATCTTGATTACTTATGGGAGATGGTATCCGAGAGAAACAAATGGTTCATAAATCTCAGGTATTCAGCTGTGCTTATGCTTTTGGGTTTATATCTTTTTGTTACTTTTTTCAGCGAGGAAGAGGTAAACACAGTTCAGCATAACGGAATCTTCGCAATATTCATTGCAACTCTTTCATATAATCTGTTACTGAATTACATTTTCAATTCAGGAAGGATCCATAACGATATATACAAATTCAATCCGCTGAAGTTCGCACTGATTCAGATCTTACTTGACCTGACCGCTTTAATGATACTTGTATATCTTACCGGATTACTTAACAGTCCATTCTATTTATTCTTTATATTCCACGCAATCATCGGAAGCATGATACTGCCGGGGAGGATCGTATATGCAATTGTAATTTTACTGCTCATCATCTTTTCAATCTTAAATATATCTGTTCACTATGGTATTATAAAAGAGTTTCTTATTTCAAATGCAGGACCTTTAAAAACTCTGAACATGAATTACATTGTGTTGAATTTAACAACATTCTGGCTTATGATGCTTGCCAGTGTCATGTTCTCAAACAATCTTGCCGGGGCATTATTTAAAAGAGAGCAGCAGCTGCTGGAAGCTGTTTCAGAAATTGAGCTGTCTGAAAAAGAAAAACAGAAATATGTCCTTGCCGTTGTTCACGAGGTAAAGTCGCCTATAGCTGCAATTGTATCTTATCTGAATCTCCTTATAGGGGGAATTACAGGTGAGATCAATGATAAAGCGAGGGAAGTGCTTTTGAAAATGAAAAAGAGGTCTGAAGAAGCTATAAGCATTACAAATGATATAATTGAAGTATCGAAAATAAAACTTCTTGAAGAGATCAGAAAAGAGGAAATAGATCCGGAAGTCATAATCACAGAAATAATTGAGAAGATCAGAGATAAATTTTCCGGAGCTGATATATTATTCACATTTAATGATGACAGAATTTCACAGAGAGCAGTCTATGCAGACAGGCATTTGATGGAGATCCTTTTTTCAAATATAATAAGCAACGCTCTTAAATACACGCCTCAGGGAGGGACTGTCGATCTCAGGATCTTTGATAAAGACGACAGGCTTTGTATATCATTAAGCGATTCCGGGATAGGAATTCCTCCATCAGAGATCAGTAAAATATCGGGAGAATTTTACCGCGCAAGCAATGCCAAAAAAAGCAGGATCGAAGGAACGGGGCTTGGATTGTCTGTTGTGAAACAGATCATTGAGAAACATGACGGGACAATGAATATTATAAGCCCTTCGGAATTAGGGAGCGGGAAGTATCCGGGAACGGCTATTTTACTGGAGATGCCCTATCTGGTTAGTTGAGTTTGTAAAGTTTGTAAAGTTTGTAAAGTTTGTAAAGTTTATCAAGTTCCCGCTGCTGTTGGTGTTCCAAAAAGTTTGCTGAAGCGCTTTGAAAATACTTTCCAATAGAATGCAAACTTTTTTGTCACCAACAGCAATGTCTGGGTGAGCAGATAATTGTTTAATATTAAACTCTGAGAATTCAGAGTGATGAAATCAATTCAACAACATCCATGAAAAAGACAATGAGTTTGTATTTTTGAAAATCTTTATAGAAGTATGAATCATAGAAATAGACAGACGCGCCTCTTTATCTGAGAGTTTTGCTGTTGGTGACCAAAAAGTTTGCATTAAAAGATTTTAAAATATGAAAATGTAAGTATGCAAACTTTTTGGAACACCAACAGCGGCATGAAATATATTTTTACTTGAAGTAACTCAGTCAAAAAGATATTTTACACTAACCAAAGGGAAGATAATATTTTATTCAACTTAAAAGAAAAATTCAACAGCTTACTTATTTTAAGCTGTCTTTCTTCAGTCAGATTTAATGAAAAAGGAAATGTTAATATTATTAACATATCTCTCTTCAAAAGCTCATCGGAAAAGCCGTCAAAGCATATTATCCAAATCTGTTTTAA
>CAZLOL010000221.1:0-6101 GCA_964561045.1 uncultured Ignavibacteriaceae bacterium
GAGCATTTAAAACTTTTTTGGTTCTGGCTATGCCAGTTTATGAATTAGGAATTAAGAATTAGGAATTATAAAGTAAATATATAAAAATAATTTTATTAAAATTAAATGAGAGTTATAGGGAAATTTAAATGCCGCTTTTAGGAATGTTCTCCAATGATATTGCGATAGATCTGGGAACTGCGAACACACTGATCTATATGAAAGGAAAAGGCATCGTACTTAACGAGCCGTCAATAGTAACTTATGATGTTGCATCAAGAAAGATAATTGCCATAGGGGAAGAGTCAAAGAAGATGATGGGAAGGGTTCATAAAGAACTCGCAACTATCCGCCCTATGAAAGACGGGGTTATAGCCGATTTTGAAATTGCAGAGGGAATGATAAAGGAGTTTATAAAAAAGATAAGCTCAAGCTGGATGCCTTCGAGAAGAATTGTTATCTGCGTACCGAGTGGAATTACAGAGGTTGAAAAAAGAGCCGTGCGAGATACTGCAGAGCATGCTGGCGCTAAGGAAGTTTATCTTATCTCCGAGCCGATGGCAGCTGCAATTGGAATCGGACTAGATGTAATGGCTCCTTACGGAAATATGATCGTGGATATCGGCGGAGGAACAACAGAGATAGCAGTCATAGCATTATCAGGAATTACAAACGGAGCATCAATAAGGATCGCCGGAGATGAACTTACGGAATCCATCATAAGATTTTTCAGAAACAATCACAACATTCTTATCGGTGAAAGAACCGCAGAAGAAATAAAATGTCAGGTTGGTTCTGTAATGCCTTTAAAAGAAGAAGTAATCATTGAAGTTAAAGGAAGAGACTTAGTCGCCGGAGTTCCTAAGATAACTGAAGTAAGTTCAATCGAAATCAGGGAATCACTGAATGCTCCGGTAACGCAGATGATCGAAGCAGTGAAAGTTGCTCTCGAAAAAACCGCACCCGAACTTTCTTCTGATCTATTAGACCGCGGAATATTCTTAACCGGCGGTGGAGCGCTTATAAAAGGACTTGATGAAAGAATAAAGATGGAGACAGGAGTGCCTGTGCACGTTGCAGAAGATCCGCTGACTGCAGTTGCAAGAGGAACGGGAAAGGTGCTTGAGGATCTGGATTATTATAAAAAGGTATTACTTAGAAGATAATTCATTCAATATTTATAAATTACATAAAGGCCGTTGATTTTTATCATCGGCTTTTTTTGTTTAAATAAAAACTATGCATGTTATAATTATCACACTTTTAAAATGATCTTATATAAAAACTTAAATGCTTTATTAATGTCATATTTTTTATACACAAAATGCTCAGTATGGTTTTCGATTATCTGAATCTAATTGAAAATAAAAATATATTTCATTACAACTTTAATCTTTTCTTTAACATCACTATTTTACACAATTCTAAATCACGGGTGCAATTTTTTAACTTATATTTTTATAATGCAATTATGATAATGAATTAAATGAAAACATTAGGTCTGTTTTTATTAAAGATAAAGGACTATCTGATACTTTCGTTATTACTTGTTATATCTCTCATCTTATTATTTTCAAACGATAATTCTCAGGTAAGATTTTTAAGAGCAGTAGGAGTCGGGTTTGTCGGCGCAATTCAAAGCGGATTTTCCGCAGTTCCGAATGTATTTGAGATTCAGAAGGAAAACGATTTTCTTCGCGAGAAGAATATAGAGCTTTCAAATGAAGTCTCGGCATTGAAGGAAGCAAAGCTGGAAAATATCAGACTGACAAAGAGTCTCGGACTTAGAGATAAGAATATTTCAGGAGTTGTAATAGCAAAGATTGTTAATAAATCACTCGTGCAGGCAAGGAATACTATTACTCTTAATGTCGGTGAAGCAGACAGTGTAAAAATAAATATGCCTGTGATTACGGACGAAGGGCTGGTCGGAAGGATAGTTTCGGCAAGCAGTCATTATTCGATAGCGCAGATACTTTATAACAGAAATCTGAGCATCAGCGTAAAGGTTCAGAGAAGCAGAGTTGACGGTATTCTGAATTATGACGGAGCGGGAAATCTTATAATTAACAACATACCAAAGAGTGCGGATGTAAAAGCAGGCGATGTCGTAATAAGTTCGGAATACAGTAACTTCTTTCCTGCGGGGATACCTGTCGGAACGGTTATAGAAGAAGGCAATCTGGATAATCTGTTTAAAAAAGTTATCCTGAAACCGTTAGTCAATTTCACTGCGCTTGAAGAGGTATTTGTCCTTAAGCATCTGCCGGAAAAGGAAAGACTTGATCTGGAAAATTCTTACTTAAAAAAACAATAACGGGAATTGTATTTTACATCATATTTAAAATATGCGGTAGCATTTGCTGTCATGATCGTGATCCAGGTTTCTTTTATATGGCTTATAGCAATTTCTAAATACAATATAACGCCTGATATTGTAATTATTCTTGTGATCTATCTCGGGTACATAAGAGGACATATAGCGGGAATGGTTTCAGGATTTCTTGCCGGACTAATACTGGATTTATTAAGCGGTTCATTTATAGGTCTCTCTGCTTTATCATACTGTCTTGCAGGATTTATTGCCGGATATTTCAACAGGCAGACAACCGGAGAAGCTTCAAAGAAAAATTCTCTCATCGGAATTATATTTATGTGTACTTTAGTTGCTTACAGTATATTCTTTGTTATTTACTTTCAGGGTTCGGCACTTTCATTAACTGAAATATTTCTGAAATATATAATCACGACAACATTCTATACATCTGTATTCGGCTTAATCTTCAGTCTGATATTCAACAGATTTGATCTGAAAAAAACATTTTAATCTTTATCAATGGAACTGGAAAAAAGAAAATATATAATTTATTCATTCTGCCTTATCATTTTCTCATTGTTCGTTATCCGCTTATCTTACCTGCAACTGTTTAATAAAGAAGAGCTGAGCAGGGAATCGGACAAGAATTCCGTGAAAACAATAACTGTCACTCCTCCGAGAGGACTTATGTATGACAGGAACATGAAAGTACTCGTTGATAATAAGCCTTCCTATACAGTCACTATCACTCCATCTCAGTTCGATAAAAATAATTTAAATGAAGTTTCTGCGATACTCGACATGCCTCCGGATAAGCTGGAAGAAAATTTAAAAAGTTTCAAGGGAACAAATAAATTCAATCCGGCAAAGATCAAAAGAGATGTTGATTTCAAAACCATTTCATTCATCGCAGAAAACAGGGACAGACTGAGTGGTGTGGATTATCAGACTGATGCGATAAGATATTATCCAAATAACTTCAGAGGTTCACATGCATTTGGTTATACAAGCGAGATTTCTGTAAAAGGTCTTAGTAAACAGATAGGGGATTATTATAAGCAGGGTGATGTAGTGGGTTCAAGCGGAATAGAAGCAACATACGAAAATTATTTAAGAGGTGTAAAAGGATACGATTTTATTACTGTGGATGTAAAGGGACGCGAGATCGGAGAACTTAATGACGGTAAAAATAATATTCCCCCGGTTAACGGCGCTGATCTTGTTCTTGGCATGGATAAAGATCTTCAGGAGTATGCAGAAAAACTTATGGGAGATAAAAGAGGAGCTATCATTGCAGTCGATCCGAGGAACGGCGAGATCCTTTGCTTTGTATCCAAACCGGATTTTGATCTTTCTCTCTTTTCAGGAAAGACCGATCCGAAAGTTTTTACTTCACTGATTACAGATCCGGAGAAACCATTATTCAACAGGGTCATTCAAACCAAGTATCCTCCGGGATCTACATGGAAAATGATGATGGCGCTGGCGGCTCTTGATGCACAGGAGATCACAACTACTTCTACCATTAACTGCCCCGGATCTTTCACATACGGAAACAGGAGCTTCGAGGATCACGGCTCTTACGGAAACATAAATGTTACCCGGTCGCTTGAAGTATCGGCGAATGTATTTTATTATAAGCTCGGTCTTCAGCTTGGAATAAATAATTATCACAAGTACGGAAAAATGTTCGGTTTCGGAGGCAAGACAGGAATTGATATTCCCAATGAAACAAGCGGACTGCTGCCTTCTCAGGAATATTTTGATAAAAGATATGGAGTGAATAAATGGACTCAGGGCTTTCTTGTAAGTCTCGGTATAGGTCAGGGAGAGCTTGGCGTATCACCTGTTCAGATGGTAGCGTACACTGCTTCCATTGCAATGAACGGACTATACTGCCAGCCGCATTTTGTTTCAAAAATAATCAGCACAGTTAACGGAACGGAAGAAGAAGTTAAATTTGAACAGAGAAGAATAGACATGCCACAGAAATATTATGATGCAGTTAAGCAGGGAATGTATTTAGTTGTTAATGGAGCAGGAACGGCAAAGAATATAAAGTCAGCGGAATTTGAACTGTGCGGAAAGACTGGAACAGCACAGAACTCTTCAGGCAAGAATCACTCATGGTTTGTGGGCTTTGCGCCTTATCAGGATCCGAGGATAGCAATATGCGTTCTTGGGGAAAATGAAGGATGGGGAGCTTCCTTCGGCGCGCCGGTTGCAGGTGCGCTGATGGTAAGATATCTTGGCGGACCGGGGTATGATTTGAATACAGATATTAAAACAGTAAGCGGAGGACAGGACTGATTGGATTCGGAATTTGGGATTTCGGATTTGGAATTTTTACAGATTTTAGATTTTGGATTATAGATTTTTTTTAATTTCATTAATAACTTTCAATAAAATTTACACCCGGAAGTTGTTTCTTTTTTAAATTAATTAGTTTGACAGAAATAAAGTTCTGTGTCAATAAATGAATAAAAATATATTTGAAAGAATAGATTTGTTGTTATTAACTGTTACTGTTGCAGTAGTTATCTCAGGACTGCTTGCAATTTTCAGCGCGACATATACGAGCGGCGCTGATTATTTTTCAAAGCAGTTAAGCTTTTCTATTGTAGGTATAGTACTGATGCTTGTGATAAGTTATATTCCTCCCCGCATAATTGCTAAGGCATCTTATATCGTTTATATATTTTCTCTTATTCTTCTTGCACTGGTTCTGGTATTCGGGAAAAAGATCTCGGGCTCTAAAAGCTGGTTCAGCATGGGAGGATTCGGAATTCAGCCTTCTGAATTCGCAAAGATAGCAACCATACTAGCGCTGGCGAATTTCCTCTCACAGAGCGAGGATGGTTTCAGGAATGTAAACAGACCGGTAATATTCATGAAAGCATGTGCGATAGTTCTTATTCCGGTTGTACTTATAATGCGGCAGCCTGATATGGGAACTTCACTTGTATTTCTTTCAATGATACTGCCTGTATTATTCTGGGTAGGACTATCACCTTATGTTTTGTTTGTTATAATTTCGCCGGTAATTGTTGTGCTTGGCGCGTTTTTCGGAATGAGCTACTTTATTGCTGCAATTGTAATAGTTGCGATCGTACTTCTGATGTTCAAAAAGAATGTATTCGTTGCACTGTGTATTTTACTTGTCAATTTTGCAATCGGATTTTCATTTGATTCGCTTTATCATAAGCTTCAGCCTTATCAGCAGAACCGGATCAAAGCTGTATTTGATCCTGCTATGGATCCTCTCGGTAGCGGATATAATGTAATCCAGTCGAAAGTTGCGATTGGTTCCGGCGGATTGTTTGGCAAAGGTTTCTTACAGGGTACACAGACCCAGCTTAAGTTCATTCCCGAACAGTGGACGGATTTTATTTACTGCATGATAGGAGAAGAGTTTGGATTTGTCGGCTCTGTTTTCATAATACTGCTTTATATGATAATTATATTTCAGCTGGTGAATAACGCCTACATGACAAAGAACAGATTCCTGAGTGTCGCCTGTATTGGGTTCGGAAGCATTATTCTTTTTCATCTTGTGATAAATATAGGAATGACGATCGGCATAATGCCTGTGATCGGAATCCCGCTGCCAATGATGAGCTACGGATTGTCTTCATTGCTTTCTTTTCTTGTGATGATGGGGATTGCGATGAGTGCGTACAGATATCGGAACCAGTACTGATCAATTTTAAATGTCAAATGTCAAATGTCAAATGTCAAATGTCAAATGTCAAATGTAAAACGTAAAACGTAAAACGTAAAACGTAAAATGTCAAACGTATTAGAC
>CAZLOL010000222.1:0-6101 GCA_964561045.1 uncultured Ignavibacteriaceae bacterium
GTCTTACAAGTTATAAAATTCTAACAGCTAAATTACCTGATTCGCTAATACTTAATACAATCATATAAAAAAAATATATTTACATCCGTCCCTGCACAGACCACCCAATCAGTATAAGGACATTGATGTAAATATATTTTTAAAACAAAGGAGAACAAACCTCACATAGCAACTTTACTTTTCTTTACTGCATCAATAACTATCAAAAATATTCTTTTAATGTGAAATATTTTTTACACATCAAAATATAAAAACTCAAGTAATTTGATTATGACATTTGTCATAATCAGATATGATTTTTATCAAGTTATTATCTTAAAATAATGGATAAAAAGAAGAAAACTGCAGAAAAGGTGTGTTCTCTGCAGTTTGGGTTAAATTGAAAATATATAAAAAAATTACAGATTCGATTTTTCTTTCGGCATCTGATAATTATTTTGAAGCGCTTAAAGGCGGCTGATACATTGGCACAATATTCTTTACGGGTTTTATTGATTTTAAATATGCAAACATCGCTTTTAGTTCATCATCTGACAGCAGGCTCATTTGTTCCCACGGCATCGGAGGCATAAGAGGTCTGGAAGCAGAAATACCCTTATATTTACCTTCTTTTATTGCGGTAAGAAAATTTGCTTCCGTCCAGGTTCCTATACCGGTTTCATCAGGTGTGAGATTTGCCGAATAGGAAATTCCCCACGGACCGACCCAGGAAGTAAGTGTCTGTGTAACTGCCAGACCTTTGCTTTCAACTTCTTTTCGGTCAATATCAGGAGCAGGCATTTCGGCGGGATGACCGGACAAAAACAGTGAGTTATCAGGTACAGGACCTTTAGGCGACATTTTCTTTGGAGTATGGCAGTCAGTGCAACCGCCAAGTAAAATCAAATGCTCTCCCCATTTTATCTGACTCTCATAACCTCCGAATTTCGGTTTCTGTTCAGGCTCTTTTTTGGTTGTGCTGTTTTCTGAACACTGAGAAAAAATGAAAACGCATGAAGCTAATAACAAACAAATGACGATAAATTTATTTTTCATTTGCAGGTGGTTTTAATTAAATAATATTGTTAGTTAATGCAAAAATATATGAATCGGTTTTAAAAAACAAATATCATATCAAAATTCCCGGTTTTGAATTATCTAAATTAAGCGGCAATAAACAACGAAAAAAATTTCATTAAACAAAATACCGGTTTTTACTCTTGCTTAAAATTATTAAAAGACAAAGTATTCGTTCCGGGTTTAATAAAGATACTATTTTTTATCAGTCAGTTCTTCGATCATTTTAAGCAGCCATCTTTTTGATTCAAGATATACTTCTTTGCTAATTTTATCCTTCAGAATGCTGATATTACCGTAAGTTCCTGAAGATTTTATCCTCAGAAGCTCAGATGCATATTTTATGAAATTTGAATTCCGGTCTATGAAAATATCATAAAGATCTTTTGTGCTTGAGATATAATGCCGCATGCTGTCAAGTATGGAATAAGCCTGCTCGTAATGTTCCATTTCATAGTAGATCCTGAAATAAAGATTTTTCACATCGATCTTGAACATGAAAAAATCATATTTTACCTTTATCAGATGTCCAAGGGCTTTTTCATATTCTTTTTTTACCGCATATAAATATGCCAGGGAATAATTTGTCATGCTTTCTCTCTGATCAGGATTAAGCTCCCGTGAATATTTATTTATGAAATTTTCAACCCAGTCAAGTTCGTTAACTATTACTCCTGTTATAACGATATTCCTGAAAAGGGAAAGCTGAAAATCATCTTCCTGCCTCCACTTAAGAACGCCAAGCTTCAGACTCATGTCAAATAAATCAAACTGTTCCCTGAGATAAGAATCGAGATTTAGAATATTCGTCATCCTTACGCAGTATGAGCCCATAATGCTGAATAACATATACTTCTCGTCATGCCCGAGTAGATCGAGGTTTTCAAGTACAAGCTTTTTAAGTTTTCTGAAATGCTCTTCATTCATAAATTCTTCCGTCATTTTATGAATAAGATAGCTTATTTCAATAATGGGGAAATATTTATTTTCATTTACTCTGATTGTTTCAATCAGTTTGTCTATGTCAATATTATTTATAAGATATTCCAGAAGACTGAATTCCGGTTTGAGTTCACAGAAACTCTTCGCAACCATTTTCAATTCACTCATTCTGAATCCTCTCATTAGTGATATCATTGCAGCATAGTCACCCATCTTAAAAAGAGATTCGTATGCCTGTTCAGCCAATCCTTTATCAATACAATATTCCGCATAACTTAATTTCAGAAAATATTTATTTATAAAATCTTCGGGGTTACCGCCTTCGGAGTTTTCCTGAATTTCCACTGAATCCTTATATTCTTTCTCAAATTCTTTATAAAGCTTTTTCTTCCGCAGCTGGCTTAATCTGTAAAAATTTTTTCTGTTAATATCATTATTAAATTCTGAGTAAGCAAGAAATTCTTTTCCAAGATTGAACAACTCTGATGTTAAAGTCCTTAATAAACTCACAGATTTACTGTCTCCGAATTTCTTTCCGGGATACAATCTTTCAAAAATATTTTCATCAGTCAGCTTATCATTTTCAAATTCAGGGTAGTATGGTTTTAAAGATTTAAATAAAGGAGCAAGATCTCTGCCTCTGCTGAAATAAGGTGAAGAAGCAAACTTTTCAAAGTCTTTAAATTCTTCTTTATTCAGTCTTTTTAATAAATCAATTAGCTTGGTTTCTTTCATTTTTTTATTTGAAAAATAAATTCGTGACTTATGAAGTATTATAAAAGTCAATTTTGAGTGTATTTTGAAGATAATTGGAAGTTTTTAAGAGGAATTACCGTGAACATCAGGCAAAAGATTCTTTGCATAGTGCTCTGATTTGCAATATTTTTGTATTAAAATTTTATTAACTAATCAAACTAAATACAAAATGAAAAAACTAACACAACTGATCATCTTGTTTACTCTTTTAATCGCTGCAGCTCCGGAGATCTTTTCACAGGGAAAATCAAATGATCCTCTAAGCAGAGTAAGGGATCTTGTGAATTCCGATGAACTGATAATTTTAAACAGTCAGACTCTCGGATCGGACCCAAGTAATCAGAATATCCGCGCAAGGATTTTTGACATAGATCTTAATCAGTCAAATCCTGACAGTAAATTTGTCCCTAAGAC
This sequence comes from uncultured Ignavibacteriaceae bacterium, assembly GCA_964561045.1. Lineage (GTDB taxonomy): Bacteria > Bacteroidota > Ignavibacteria > Tepidaquicellales > Tepidaquicellaceae > JAGPCH01. Next base: position 3,169 of record CAZLOL010000222.1, read on the forward strand.
TGTGCAGACTGATTCCATAGTTACAGGAAACAAGAGAATGACAGTTACGGGAGGAAATTTTCTCGGAGGGACATATAAACATCTTGCAGCAGCATGGCTAGGGTCAAATAATTCAATAAAGATTATGATCCCGCAGATAAATTCAGGAACTCTCACATGGCCATCGGCAAACAGGCTTACATTGCCAAATGCTGTCATGCCGCCAAACAGATCTCCGAAAACACCTTTAAGACTTGCAGCCGGAGATTTTTTCGGAGATTCAAAAGAGGAATTTGTGCTTGGATATATCGGACCGGATTCAACATATAAATTAAAACTGTTTACAGTTACTTCAGGTCTTGTACCTGTAAAAGGCGACAGTATAAATAATGAGAAAGTAGCTTTTACCGGAGGGGATAAATTAGATGCTTTTGATATTGCAATAGGGGATTTTGACGGGGACGGATTTAAGGAGATCGCGCTTATATTTGTAAAGAAGCAGCTAACAACAAGCTGGTCAGTCAGCGCAAGGATTTATAAGATAAACAGTTCCGGTAATTTTGTTTCAAAAGGAACAGTAAATCTTTTCAGTATGCCTTCTTATAATATTTCCAACATACAGATATCAGCTTCGGCAAAGGATTTTAATTATGATGCAATAGATGAAATAGCTGCCGGATTTGCCTTTACACACAGTACTTCAAATCAGCCCGGAATATATATAGATATCCTGAAGGTAAAAGATACATTAAATACAATCGAAACAAAAACTTATCGAAGAGCTACTCAGGACGTTTCCAATTTCGGTGAATCAAGACCGTTTGATATTTCAGCAGGAGATCTAAATGCTGATGGAAAGAATGACATAGCAGTTGCATCAAGAGGTAACATCTATGCATTCAGTGTCAGCACGGACAGTCTGAGACCGCAGCTACGTATAAGCGGACCTTCAATTTACGGATGGGAAAGTCAGAGTACGGATTTATCGGAAAGAGTAATGGTTACAGCCGATCTTGATTACAACCGGAAAGCTGATATTATAGCAGTTGGAAATCCGTTCAGTCTGGATCCTGAAAATCAGCAGATGAATATCTATGATTATGAAGCAAATGCAGGACTCACAGCATTTGTGTTAAAAGCAAGAAAAGAAAATTATGAGAATGTACCCATTAACGGGAACACCGGTAATCTCAGACATTTTGCAGTTGCACTTGGTGATTTTAACGGTGACAGGGTGAGATTAGGTGAAGCGAGTCATTACCGAAAAACATTTATTAAACAGCCGCTTGTTATTTTAAATACACCTCCGATTCATTTTGATGTATTCGAACCCTCTGCAACAACTTTTGATATTTCAGGATGTTTCCCATCATTAAATTGCGGATTCAGCGCTGATTATATTCAGGCAACAACACAGGATACAACAATTTCTGTCGGTGTACACAGTGACTGGGGAGTAGATGCAACGCTGAGTGCCGGAGGTAATTTTTTCGGCATCGGTGTTCAGGCAAGTATTACAACATCTTATGCAGAAGGATTTGGAAATGTTGCGGGCTCGGGAAGCACAATCCGTGTCACAGAAGGAAGAAGAGCTGAAGGGGACGACTGGACATTTAATATAGTTAACGATTATGATTTTTATGAATATCCTGTTTATGACAGTCTGAATAATTTCAGGGGAAATGTAATTACAGTAATTCCCGGACCTACAACAAAGCTCTGGGTGGAATCAAAAGATGATTATGTGATCGGAAATATTTACAGACCTGAACACGAGGTTGGAAATATTCTGTCATATAAGGATTCATTATCACTTTCTGAAGACACTGCACAGCTTATATATCAGTTCAATCCGCAGACAATAGGAAGCAGCGGAAGCAGTTTCACACAGCTTGAAATGGAAAACTTTCAATCGACAGGAGCAGATACATCAAGAAAGATCGGAGTAGAAGTAGGAGGATCAGTAGGTGCATGGGGAATTGAAGTAGGTGTCAGCGGAAACTACAGTCAGAGCCAGGTATCAAGTGTTGAAACAAAGATCAGCTCATCAATGCTTCTGAGAGGGGATTACGGTCATCTTACTGCACCTTACAACCTTCCTGAAAATTCATACTATATAATTCCTTATGCTTACTGGGCAAAGAACGGTGCGCTGGTGTATGATTACAAAGTAAACATAACAGCTAATCCAAGTTCATTCTGGGCAACCAAATACGGAAACAAAACAGATCCTGCATTCTGTCTTCCATGGAGACTTGATCCCGAGAAAGGATTTCCATTACCGGGAAATGATAGTGCATACAGATTCAGATCTAAAGATATCAGAATATCCAAATTAGATCCGCAGGCAGGAGATACGATCACAATAAAAGCCCGCATCAGTAATTTTGGATTGCTGAATATAAGCGCGCCGGTCACTGTAAAATTCTATAAAGGAAATCCGGCTGAAAGCGGAGCATTGATAGGACAGACAACAGTTGCAGGAGGACTTCAGTCGCGCAAGAATAAATACGCTTCAGTACAGTGGATAGTACCGCCTCTCACTCCGAGAAGCACAAGAATATATGCGGTTATTGATCCGGACAATTCAATTACAAACGAAGTGCATGAAAATAATAATAAAGGTTGGGCGCCATTGAGTGATTACTCTTTACCGGTAGGAATAAGTGCATCATCAGGAGGGCAGATGCCGGAGAGCTATACTCTGATGCAGAATTATCCGAATCCGTTTAATCCAAGCACGACAATTACATTCAGCATTCCGAAAAGTTCACAGACATCTTTAAAAATATTTGATGTACTCGGCAGGGAAGTAAGAACGCTTGTTGATGAAAAGCTATCTGCCGGTTCATATAACATTACCATCAATGCTTCAGACCTGACAAGCGGAGTTTACTTCTACAGTCTGAAATCAGGTAACTTCACTGAGACAAAGAAAATGATGCTGTTGAAAT
>CAZLOL010000223.1:0-6074 GCA_964561045.1 uncultured Ignavibacteriaceae bacterium
AATATTTTTACTGCCTTGCCATCGCAATGCGAATGGCATCCTCAGGCGAGACCAGATGATCCGAATTCTCGGCAGCATCTGCAATTGCTATCTGCACGCCTTTGATTTTACCATTGAATCCATTACCCTGCGGACCGTAATCCTGTGAAACAGGTGCTCCTGAATCCAGTCCAACGTCACAGCCATCATCAGCAGAAAAGATCATTGCAAGCGTCATTGGGATGTCTCCTTCACCAACTTTCTTGCCGTCTGTGTAAAGAGTAACCTTTCCTCCCTTTCCCAGACCGCCGCCTGCATAAGCGAACTCCATTCGTACCTGATGATCACCTGCAGGAAGAGGACTCGTTGCCTCAACATAATAATAATGTATACCGCCTAAATTATAGCAATATTTAAGCTTCCCTTTATTTGCATAAAGACTCCAGCCTCCGATGTTTGCACCCTGAGCTATGATCACGCCTTCGGCACCGGAATCCGGAACTGCTATTTCGGCAGTGACAGAGTGAGATTTATTTTTAATGTTAATTACACAGTTCTCCGACAAGCGTCCCATGCCTCCGAAAAGGATCTGTGAATTACCTTTGATAAGTTGTGGTCTGCCGGCAGTATCTGCATTCAATACTTTCCCAAGATCATCATTCATCGGAAGTACATTATACTTGACCGCTTCAATGAGCCATAACCTTTGAAGTTCGTGGAGCTTCTCAGGCATTTCTTTGGACAGATCATTCGCCTGAGTCCAGTCCGTGTTGGTATCGTAGAGTTCCCATACATCATCGTCAAATGCAGGAGTTTTTTCGCCTATGAGAATCCATGGTGTCTTATGCCTCGTAACGGCAGTCCATCCTTTGTGATAAATACCTCTGTTACCGAACATTTCAAAGTATTGTGTCTCACGCTGTTCGGCTGCTTTTGGATCGTTGAATGAGTACATCATGCTTACACCTTCTATAGGATGCTGCTGCACCCCATTAACAAACTGAGGTTCGGGAAGTCCTGCTGCTTCAAGAATAGTTGGAGCAACATCAATCACATGATGAAACTGTGTTCGTAATTCACCTTTACCTTTAATTGTTTTCGGCCAGTGAATGATAGTTCCATTACGTGTTCCGCCCCAGTGTGAAGCGACCTGCTTGGTCCATTGATACGGAGTATCCATTGCATGAGCCCAGCCTACTGCATAGTGGTTATATGATTCCGGTCCTCCGAATTTGTCAATTCTTTCAATATCAAATTCAGGAGTTTCTATAGCTGACATTCCGTTGAAATTGAGCATCTCATTAAATGTACCATTGAGAGTGCCTTCACCCGAAGCACCATTGTCACCAACAATATAATAGACCAGCGTGTCATCGAGTATATTTAATTTCTTAAGTGAATCGAGCAGACGTCCGACATGATGATCAGTATATTCCATATAGCCGGCATATACTTCCATCTGTCTGCGAAGAACGGGTTTAAGGGCTTCCGGCATTTCATCCCATGATGGAATTTCTTTTGGGCGAGGGGTTAGCTTGCTGTCAGGAGGAATGACTCCCAGCTTTAATTGTCTGGCAAATGTTTCTTCCCGAAGCTTATCCCAGCCTCCGTCGAACTTTCCTTTATACTTATCTGCCCATTCTTTCGGAACATGATGCGGAGCGTGTGTAGCACCCGGAGCAAAATAAACAAAGAATGGTTTGTCCGGTGCAAGTGCCTTCTGCTGTCCGATCCATGCCAAAGCTTTGTCGGTCATGTCTTCAACTAAATGATATCCTTCTTCAGGAGTTTTCTTTGGCTCAACCGGAGTGGTACCTTCATACAATGTCGGATACCATTGGTTTGCTTCACCGCCTATGAATCCATAGAAATACTCAAAGCCGCCGCCGCCTGTGGGCCATGCATTAAAAGGTCCGATCGGGCTTGTTTCCCATACCGGTACTTCGTGGCATTTGCCAAACTGTGCAGTGTTGTAACCATTAAGTGTCAGAGTCCTTGCTATAGGTGACATTGTATTAGGCAGTAAAGAATTATATCCCGGAGCGCCGCTGGCAATTTCTGTTATTGCGCCCATACCCGCAGAATGGTGATTTCGACCTGTAAGGATCGCCTGACGTGTAGGAGAACACAAAGCTGTTGTATGAAAGCGGTTATATTTCAGACCATCTGCAGCAAGTTTCTCAGCATTCGGTGTCTGGCAAGGACCGCCGAAAGCGCTTGAAGAACCGAATCCTGCATCATCGATCAGTATCAGTAAAACGTTTGGAGCATCCTTTGGAGGCCGCAATTGTGCAATAGGAGGAAACTTACTTTCCGGATCTTTAGCATCGTACATAATTAATCCTTTATACGGCTGATCAGGAATAGGCAGAACTGTTCGTTGAATCTTATCTGGGTCACTCATTACGATTATTTCCTTTCTCTGATAAAGATTTCGTTACTGATGAAATCAAGTTTTAGTTTATATAGAATTTTTTTGAGGTGAATTTATGTAAATTAAGTAAATAGTAAAATTAACATAAGGTAAAAAAAAACAGACCGGGAATTTATTTTTTGTCCGGTAACAATTATTTATAATGCATTATAAATATGCTGAAACAATTGATAAACATTCTTATTCTGCTTCATTCAAATTATCCAAATATTCAGGACAACTCTGATTGTAACGGTACATTCTGTTTTTAATCGGGACTTGATGTTAAATTTACAGCCAAATAATTTTGTTCAGATACGCTTGACAGAAATGTTTTCAATTTTCAGAAATTACCTCACATCCGCCCAGAACGTTCAGACAATGAAATTAACATTAATGTAATTTTTTTAATGTAATTTTTTTGAACAAAAGAATAATTATATTTAATGTAAAACAATAAACCCGAACAAAGATGATTTCAGAACTTTTGATGAAATTAAATTTCTTCATTTTTATTTTAGTTTATATAAATTAAGATCAGGCAAATTACCTGCTTAAAAAATTTTTATCCCCGTTATGATACCGGTATCAATCGAAGATCTCAAAAAAGTAGTAGCTCTAAGTGAACTTCCTGACGAACATCTGCAGTGGATACTGGACAGGTGCGAATATGAAGAGATTGATGACGGTGGTCTTCTCGCTAAATTCGGAGATCCCGCCGACAAAATGTGGATATCACTGGAAGGCAAGATCTCTTTTTATTTGAATGTCAACGGCCGGCAGGTTTTCTATTTTACTTTTGAGAATAATGATGTTACAGGAGGAGTAGGCGGTTTAATGCCTTATTCAAGAATGAAAACTATTCCGGGATATGCTTATGCCGTCGGGAAAGTCAAAATTCTGCGTCTGCACAAGGATCATTTTACCGGGCTGGAACATCTCAATCCTGAATTTATACAGAAGCTTATCGGCTATATGACCGAAAGGGCAAAATCCTTTGCCACTACCAAGCTGCAGCACGAAAAAGTGAATGCACTTGGAAACCTTGCTGCAGGTATAGCTCATGAACTTAACAATCCGGCTGCTGCCATTAACAGGTTTTCAAACGAACTTTCCAAAAGACTGAATCTCAATTATAAACTTACTGAAAGTCTGCTCAAATGCAGTATAAGTTCTGATTTAATTAATAACATACGGTCTTTTGTGGATAAAAAGGAAAACGAGCAGGCACAGAAAATAAAATTATCTGCAAGCATGCGTCTGAAGAATGAAGAAGAGCTGGAAGAATGGCTTGAGAAAAAAGGTATAACGGACAGGCAAGCGGCTGAAACTTTTTCTGAGTTCGGATTTTCCACGTCTGAGTTTGAAAGCCTGCTCAGTGATTTTGATAAAGATGTTATCAGCTGTCTTATTCCCTGGCTTGAAAATTTAATCAGTTCGAAAAGGATCATTGAAGATCTTACAGATGCATCCAACCGCATTTATTTTCTTGTTGCTTCGATCAAAAGTCATGTTCACATGGACAGGACCAACGAAAAACAGACCACTAATATCCATAATGATATTGAGAACACACTGACACTTCTGGGTTTCAAGCTCCGCGGGAAAAATATTGAAGTGGAGAAAAACTTTTCTGAAGACATTAAAGATATTCCGGCATATGTAGGAGAACTAAATCAGGTCTGGACCAATCTGATTGATAATGCCATATTTGCACTTCCAAAAAGCGGTACTTTGAAAATAGAAACTGAATTAGATCAGAAAAATTTAAAGGTGAGTATAATTGACAACGGTCCGGGAATTCCAAAAGACATTTTGTCCCGAATATTTGATCCTTTTTTTACAACAAAAAAAGTAGGTGAAGGAACGGGCATCGGACTTGATATAGTAAGCCGTATAATAAAACATCACAAGGGTGAGATAAAAGTGAATTCTGTTCCGGGAAGAACAGAGTTTTCGGTATACTTACCTGTTGAAGATCCAATAATCAAAAACAATTAATAATAATTAACAGATTTTTAAAAATATAAAAAATGAAACTGCCTTATATCATATTAGTAGATGATGACCAGCAGGTACTGCGGGCTATACAGCGCGATATCCGGAATGAATACCGAGAAGACTATAAAGTTGCCGCAACAGAATCTGCAGCAGAAGCGCTTGAGCTAATTAAAGAACTAAAGCTTAAGAATGAAACTGCGGCTTTATTTATTTCAGACCAGAAAATGCCTGAGATGGAAGGCATTGAATTTCTTGAAAAAGCAAATGAGATATTTCCGGAATCAAAAAAGATCTTACTCACAGCATACTCTGATATAGAAGCCGCCATAAAAGCCATCAATAAAGTTAAGCTTGATTATTATCTGCTGAAGCCGTGGCATCCGCCCGAAGAAAAATTATTTCCCGTAATCAATGATCTGCTTGATGACTGGCACGCTTTATATAAACCCGATTTTGAAGCTATACGAATAATTGGTTTTCAATGGTCGCCGAAGTCACACAGGATCAAAGAGTTTCTTTCCGGCAATCTGATTCCTTATATCTGGATGGATATCGAATCAAATTCTGAAGCCGAAAAATATTTATCCAGCGCTGATGCAACAAAGGCAGATCTGCCATTGATAGTTCTGAAAGACGGTACTTTTATGAAAGATCCCTCGCTGCCTGACCTTGCTGTGCGGATCGGACTTCAGCTCAAAGCAACAAAAGAAATGTACGATGTGCTTATTATCGGTGCCGGACCAGCGGGACTTGCAGCTTCGGTTTATGGCTCGTGCGAAGGACTTAAAACAATTCTCATCGAACAGAGCAGCCCGGGAGGTCAAGCCGGCAACAGTGCACGGATCGAAAATTATCTCGGATTCCCGACAGGACTTTCGGGAGGGGAATTGACAAGAAGAGCTGTCTCCCAGACTCTCAGATTCGGAACAGAAGTACTTACTCCGCAGCAGGTGAAAAATATAACTGTAAAGGACGGATACAAAGTAACGGAGATGATGGATGGTACGGAGATTCACAGTAAAGCAATTGTCATAGCTACAGGAGCTTCTTATGCAAGACTAAACATTCCGGGTCTGGAAAATTTTACCGGTGCCGGAGTTTATTATGGTTCTGCTTCAGTGGAGGCTCATGCCTGCAAAGACGAAATAATTTATATTGCAGGCGGAGGAAATTCCGCCTGTCAGGCAGCAATGTATCTGAGCAAGTTCGCCAAGGAAGTGAACATCGTGATCAGACGCGACAAGCTGTCACAGACTGCGGCAAATTATCTTGTGGAGAATATTTCCAAAACGCCTAACATAAAAATAATTGTCAATTCCGATGTAGTCTCCTGTTCAGGTTCTACTGTTTTAGAAAAAATAACTCTTAAGAACACTAAGACCAACGAAGAAAAGACTGTCTCAGCAAAAGCTTTGTTTATTTACATTGGAACGAAACCCGGAACCGAATGGCTGAATGATGTTGTACTGAAAAATGAAAAAGGATTCATTATCACAGGAAGCGAGCTGATGAAGGAAAAATCATTTCATACTTTCTGGAAATCTGACAGAGAGCCATTTCTGCCGGAGACAAGTGTTCCCGGAATATTTGCTTCGGGTGATGTAAGGTTCGGAGCGCTTGCCGGAATTTCATCTGCCGTGGGTGAAGGCGCTCTGGCAATAAGGTTTGTGAGAAAGTATCT
>CAZLOL010000224.1:0-6002 GCA_964561045.1 uncultured Ignavibacteriaceae bacterium
TCATAAAGTTCATAAAGTTCATAAAGTTCATAAAGTTCATAAAGTTCATAAAGTTTGTAAAGTTCATAAAGTTCGTAAAGTTCATAAAGTTCATAAAGTTTGTAAAGTTCGAAAAGTTCATAAAGTTTGTAAAGTTTTCTACACTTGTCATCCCCGCATGCTCCTGGCGGGGATCCAATCATTTTGAAGTTTGTAAAGTTCATAAAGTTCATAAAGTTTGTAAAGTTTGTAAAGTTTGTAAAGTTTGTAAAGTTTGCAGCAGCATCACATTAGCAATTATTAAAAAAGAATATTTTTAAAAAATAACCTACAGAGAAAAATGAAATCATTAATTATTGCTTTCAGCTTATTCATAACAACAAGTGTTTTTTCACAAAGCATCACCAACACACTCGGCACCAGCGGGCAATTTACTATAAAAGAAGCATCAGAAAATTATCTGATAGTAAGCCAGCCGACCGGGCAGGTAAACATTCTCAAAACACTCAGACTTGAAAATACAACAACCACAGGGCTGGGCATAATATTCAAAGGAGCTGACAGATTCCTTCACAATTTTTCCGCACCGGGAACTAACGGAAGCAATACATTTCTCGGAATTAATTCCGGTAATTTTTCCATGACAGGCGGAGGAGCTAATTCTTCAAGCTTCAATACCGCTGTAGGGGAGAATTCGCAATATAGCCTGACAAATGGAAATTCAAATACAAGTATGGGATACAATTCTTTATTGCTGAACAATAGCGGTTCGGCAAATACCAGCATAGGATGCCAGTCAATGTTTAATAATACATCCGGGATTTTAAATACAGCGTTGGGATATCAATCCCTGTATAATAATACAACAGGAAATGAAAACATAGCAGCCGGTGTTTATTCATTGCGGTTTAATTCTTCAGGATATTATAATGCCGCATTCGGTAATCAATCTTTGTACTTAAATTCTACCGGTTTCGGGAATACAGCTATCGGGACTTTGTCAATGCATTCCAACAGCTCCGGTTTTTATAATACTGCCTTAGGCTGGAATTCATTGTATACAAATAATGTGGGAGCTGGTAATGTTGCTTTAGGATCCGTATGCATGTACCTCAATACATCCGGAAGCAATAATACTGCAATTGGATATTATTCCATGTATTCAAATACTACAGGAAACAATAACACAGCTATAGGATATAATTCATTATATTCAAATACATATGGAAACAATAATCTGGCTATCGGTTGGAAATCCATGTATTTAAACTCCTCCGGAGTTTCGAATACAGCGCTGGGAGTAAACTCTTTGAGCGCAAACACCGTTGGTTATCAGAATACTGCTGTCGGACTTAGTTCGCTGGCTTCAAATACTTCAGGCAACAATAATACTGCCGTAGGATGGCTATCGGGTGCTACTGTTACTACCGGTTTTAATAATATAATGATCGGTTATAATGCCCAGCCAAGTTCCGGTGATGTTTCAAATCAAATAACACTAGGAGACGGAAGTATCAGTTCCCTTCGTTGCAATACTCAGACAATTTCAAGTTTGTCAGATGCGAGAGATAAGAAAAATATTTCAGATCTGACACTCGGACTTGATTTTATTATGAAGATAAAACCCCGACAGTTCAACTGGGATAAAAGAGAATGGTACGATGGAAATGAATCAGACGGAAGCAAAATGACTGAATTCCCTACTGCAGGATTTGTTTCACAGGAGCTTGATGAAGTGCAGATAAAAGAACATGCAGAATGGCTGAATCTTGTTTTAAAAGATAACCCTGAAAAGCTCGAAGCGACTTATGGCAATCTTCTGCCGGTGATGGTGAAAGCGATACAGGAGCTTGAAATTAAAAATGAAGAATTAAGAATTAAGAATGAAAGTCTTACCATAGAAATAGAATCATTAATGCAAATGAACGATAAGATTATAAAACTGGAAAAGATATTGGATGATATGAATTCAATCAAACACACTTCACTTAAAAAGGAAGAAGTGAATCTGACAAATTCAAAATGAGGAGAATAACATTGAAAAAAATAATTTACATAACTGTTTTAATAATGTGTTTCTCATCTCATACATTCAGCCAGAGTTCGATTGTATATCAGACCGGAACGAGTCTTGAAGTTCAGACCGGCGCTTCGGTATGCGCTGACACTGTAATCATCAGCGGTACATTCTCAGGCGGAGGGACAATATGCGGACTGCTTTATACTCTTAATCTCACGGCTTTTATTGAAGGGTTTTATAATCCTGTTTCCAATATAATGGTAAGTGATACAGCGATAGTGTATTTGAGAAACGCTACTTCTCCATACGCTTTGATTGATTCAGCCAAATCCATATTGAATTCATCAGGAGCCGGAACATTTACATTTGCAAATCCCATTAATGGTGTAGACTATTATATAGTTTTAAAACACAGGAATTCAATCGAAACCTGGAGCAGCGCGGGAAATTCATTTGCTTCCAATTCATTAACATATAATTTCTCAACTGCAAATACACAGGCATACGGCAACAATATGAAAAGTGTAGATGCTTCACCGGTGAGATATGCAATCTACAGCGGAGATATAAATCAGGATGGGTTTGTCAATCTGACAGATATAGTTACAGCTTATAACGGCAGTTCAAATTTTACAACCGGATATGTTTCATCTGATGTGAATGGTGATAACATTGTTGATCTGACTGATGTGGTGATTACATATAACAATTCAGCAGGCTTTGTGAACAAGATTACTCCATAATTGAATGATCTTTGCAAGCAGAATATTTTAGTAACCAGCGGCACATTTTGATTATAATTTGAAATTTGTAATTGTTTTAAATGTGGCACAAGTAGCATTATTTTTATTAGCAAGATCTGAAATCCAAAATCATATATCTAAAATCAACTAAAATCAATAAGATTAATAAGATCAAAATGATTGGATCCCAGCTAAGAGCATACGGGGATGACAAATATAACAAACTCAACAAACTCAACAAGCTTTACAAACTTGAAAAACTTGACAAACTTTATGAACTTTAATATTAATAACTATTTAAGTAATTTATCAAAATTTCAAGAACGATAATTACTTAATGCTCAGAACTTTAATATTTGCAGTAATATTTTTCGCAGCAATTGGTTACTTCATTTATTCAGTAAAGAATTTCATATCTTATCTTAAGCTCGCAAAGCCGGAGAACCGCTTAAACGAGATCTCAAAAAGACTAAAGAACACTTTTGAAATTGCATTTCTTCAGACTAAACTCTTAAGAAGCAGATTAGCCGGGATACTTCATCTATGTATTTACTGGGGGTTTGTTGTTCTGCTGTTTGTAGTTGTTGAATCGATAATAGAAGGATTCATCCCGGGATTTTCATTCGGATTCCTCGGACCGGTTTACAGTATATTAACATTCCTGCAGGATTTCTTCGGAGCGCTTGTATTAGCTGCGGTGACAGTATCCTTAATAAGGAGATATGTAGGAACACCGAAAAGACTTCAGGTTGACAAATCTTCAAGAATGGATGCGACATTCATTCTAGTAATGATAGGACTTGTAATGGTGACAATGTTCGGGATGAGTGTGGAGAAAATCCTTATCGGAGAGTCTCAGGGATACAGACCTGTATCTGAATTCATCGCCGGATTCTTTAACAGTGGTTCTCATACAATGTATGAAGTTTTCTTCTGGGCGCATATATTAGTCGTGCTTTCTTTCTTAAACTACCTTCCCTATTCAAAACATTTCCATGTACTTTCATCCGTTGCAAATACCTTCCTGTCAAATTATGAAATACCATATCCGGGCATTGTTCTGAAACCGATAAATTTCGAAGATGAATCAATTACGCAATATGGCGCAAAGGATTTTGTTGATCTGACATGGAAAAATATTCTTGACGGATATACATGCACAGAGTGCGGAAGATGCACATCAGTATGTCCTGCGAATATCACGGGCAAACTTCTGAATCCCAAACTTATCATCACAAAGATCAGAAAGAGGACAATGGAAGCCGGACCGTTAATGGTCATGGAAAAAGAAAATAAAAATACACAAGGCACGGAGAAAACTGAAAGCAATCCGGTGCTTGAAAAGAATTTAGTTCACGATTATATAAAGCCCGAAGAGCTGTGGGCTTGCACAACCTGCATGGCATGCGTTCAGGAATGTCCTGTAATGATAGACCATATTACACCGATAGTTGACATGAGAAGGGATCTTGTAATGATGGAGTCGGAATTTCCTCCCGAACTGAATACAGTTTTCAGAAATCTTGAGAACAATGAATCACCGTGGGCGTTCGGAGCCGAACAGAGAAATGACTGGATAGACGAACTCAGCGACGAGCTTGCTAAAGAAGGGTCAGTAAATAATTTACAGAAAGTTTCGAACATTGGTTCTGCTGAAGAACTTGACATAGTATTCTGGTCAGGATGCGCAGGCGCATTCGACAAGCGCTACAGAAACGTTACTAAATCTTTCGCACAGCTTTTAAACAAAGCAGGCGTAAAATACGGTGTTCTCGGAAGCGAAGAGAAATGCACCGGTGATCCGGCAAGACGACTCGGTAATGAATTCCTTGCGCAGACCTTTATTCAGCAGAATGTCGAGACATTGAAGAAATATAAAGTGAAAAAAGTTGTCACTGCCTGTCCGCACTGCATGCACACATTAAAGAACGAGTACAACAAGTTCGGTATCGAACTCGAAGTAACTCATCATACCGAATACATTGATAAATTAATAAAAGAAAAAAAGCTGACGCCGAAGAAAGAGTTAAAAGAAAAAGTTACATATCACGACTCCTGTTATCTCGGAAGATACAATCATGTTTATGAATCACCGAGAGAATCTCTTGAAAGCACCGGCGCTGAACTCATCGAAATGAAACGTTCAGGCGACAAGGGTTTCTGCTGCGGAGCCGGAGGCGGAAGGATGTTCCTGGAAGAGCACGAAGGTAAAAGAGTCAATGTGGAAAGAACCGAGGAAGCGCTTGCAACAGGCGCAAAGACAATAGCTTCTGCCTGTCCTTTCTGTATGACAATGCTGACAGACGGTATTAAAGATAAGGGAAAAAGTGAAGAAGTGAAGGTGAAGGATGTTGCGGAAATAGTACTGGAAAGTTTATAGATTTGTAAGATTTGTAAGATTAATAAAGATTTTTTCTAATTCAGTAAGCGCTTTTATCATCATTAACCAGTTTGCCGATTATCTAAGTTTAATATTTGGATTAAAGATTGTAATTTACGATGTGTAATTCGTAATTAGTAATAAAAAGAATGGAATCGGTATTAGAAAATATAGTTAAATCACCTAAGCTCAGAATTTATTCTCAGGAGATAGATAATATTCTTATTAAGGAACAGAAAAGACGAAAGGAGTTTTACGAGACTATGAAAGAAGGTGAAAAAGTTGAATTTATAAATGGTGAAATAATTTTTAATTCACCTGTAAAGCTTGAGCATAATAAAGCATGTTCCATGCTTTTTATACTTTTAAAGGCATATGTTAGTTCTAAAGATATGGGTTTTGTAGGATATGAAAAAATAATGATATCTCTCACACGAAACGATTATGAACCTGATCTTTGCTTTTTCAATAAATCAATTTCTGATAAATTCACTCCTAAGCAGATGCAGTTCCCTGCCCCGGACTTTGTTGCAGAGGTAGTATCACCATCAACTGAGCATAATGACAGAGTTATTAAATTTGAAGATTATGCAGCGCATGGAATTAAAGAATACTGGATAATTGATCCTGAGAAAAAAACTATCGAGCAATATCTTTTGAATGGTGATACGTATGAATTGATTTTAAAATCCAATAACGGATCAATAAAAAGCAAATCTGTAAACGGGTTTGATATACAGATTGAATCTGTTTTTAATGAAGAAGAAAATCTGAAGAGTTTAAAGAATATAATCGGGTAAGAGTTTGTCAAGTTTATCAAGTTTGTCAAGTTTGTCAAGTTTATCAAGTTTATCAAGTTTATCAAGTTTATCAAGTTTAT
>CAZLOL010000225.1:0-2751 GCA_964561045.1 uncultured Ignavibacteriaceae bacterium
GAGAGATATATTTTTATAAGATCGGAGCGGGATAATTTTCTGCTGTTAAGAGAATAATACTTTTGAAGTAATACTTAACAGTTGTAATTAAAACTAAATGCCATGAAGAACTTCTTTATGGCATTTAGTTTTTAAGTCTGACAAAATCTGTTCTTGCGTCTGACGTCTAACGTCTGACGTCTCCCGTGTTTTTTTTCTATTCAATATAACATAATAAAACATTACTTTGAAAAAATTCAAAAGGAGAAAAACGGAATGAAAGCTTTGCACTTCGCAATAATTATTATCCTCTTTTTATTTTCATCAAATTCCTATTCACTGGATTATACTTATCAGGGGAATTCAAATTACGGGTATTTCGGAACTGCTTCTTCAGGTATCGGAGACTTCAACGGCGACGGCATTGATGATTTTGCTGTGAGCAATCCCGGAGCGGGAGCCGGCGAGGTTAATATTTATTTCGGAACAACTTCCCTTTCAGGTCCTGTACTAAATGTAAGAATTGTAAACAACTCCGGATACAATGAAGATTACGGATACTCAATTTGCGGGGACTTTGATTTTAATGACGACGGATTCAGTGATATTATTATCGGCGCAGATAACTATGCGGGTACAGGAAGAGCTTATGTTTTTTTCGGAAGATGCGACGCTCCTTCTGTTTTATATTCTTCAAATGCTAACATGATACTTAACGGATTTAATCCTGCGGATAAATTCGGATTCAAAGTTGCAAGAGCGGGTGATGTGAATGAAGATAATATCAGCGACATTATGGTATCCGCTCCTTATTATAACAGTCAGACAGGAAGAGTTTATATTTATTACGGCACCAAATCCCTTTCTGTATCTCCGGCTCCTGATGTAATTCTTACAGGCGCTGCAAATTCTTTGTTCGGATTTTCGATTTCTTCAATTGGAAGCATAGGGGGTTTTAATAGTGATGATATTATAGTCGGGGCAACCGGCAGCTCTAACTTAGCGCCTGGAAATATATATATTTTTTACGGTGGCTGCCCTACCTCTGAGATGGACACTATATACGATCTTACAAGATCAGGTGACGTGTCATATTTTAATGCTTACGGATATTCTGTCTGCGGACTCGGAGACATCAACGGCAACGGTGTAAAAGATTTTGCTGTGGGAGATGTGTTCGGACAGAATACATGCAACGGAATTGCTTATACGGGAAAGACTTTTATCTATGACGGGAGCACAGGTCTGCCAGTCATTTCAGAAATTATCGGAGAAGTGACGGCATTTCCTTATGATTATTTCGGGGGAACTATTGATGTGCTCGGTGATATTGACGGTGACGGATATAATGATTTTATGATAGGGTCATATAATTTTGATACTCAAAGAGGGCGGACATATCTGTTCAAAACAACTTTTGCCATGAGTCCGGGCTTCTGTACCAATCATATATGGCCTGCGGTAATAAAACATTGTATTGGCAATGACGGAAGTCCTGAGAATATTGAATCATATATTTTTGCAACCGGCAATACCGGTACAAATGATTATGTAGGAGCAAGCGTATCTCATGCAGGAGATGTCAATGCTGACGGAACTCCTGATTTTCTGTACGGTGCAGTCGGAGTTGACAATGGCGCTGTAGTTGATGCCGGTTCTGCTAAACTTTTCATATCCGCACCTGTTGTTTCTTCAAAAAGTTACGCAACGCTTATATTAGATACTTTCGTTCAGGGAAGCATAACTGCTCCTTGTTATCAGAATCCTGTCAGAGCTCAGGTATGCCTCTATGATATATATTGCAGGCTGATCGACAAAAAGAACATTCTTCTCGGACAAAACGGAAATGCTATCGGAGGAGACGGCAGCATGGATATAAAGTTCACTAATCTGATTCCTCCGGACTGTCCTTACAATCCTTACTACAATATTACAATAAGACCATTATGCAACAGCATTGTTACAACATCCAGTTCTACTTTTATTTATATCAACAGAGGTCAAACTGCATCATATGATTTTACTTCTGCTGTGACTCAGGCTTATCAGAACAAACAGTCAACTGTCGGCTGTCATAAATTCGGAATTTATTCAGGTGATACAGATAATAATGGCATTGTAGATCTGAATGATGTATTGCTGACCTACAATGATGCCAATTCATTTGCATCCGGCGGATGCTGTCTGAAAACAAATGTGAACGGAGATTTAATAGTTGATCTTTCGGATGTCCTTATCTGCTATAATAATGCAGGATCTTTTGTCAGCAGCGCAGTTGTCTGCGGAGTATTTTGTTTTTAGTTATATGGTTGGATTAACTTTTAATATTTAGCATTAACAACAAAGGTATTAAAATTAAATAATGCAAAAAATTAATTTCTGTGGAGTAAAACTTCCAAAATTATGACTCCGAATAGTTTATTTAATTTTTAGTATATCATTTGGAGAGTGGTAGATAT
This sequence comes from uncultured Ignavibacteriaceae bacterium, assembly GCA_964561045.1. Lineage (GTDB taxonomy): Bacteria > Bacteroidota > Ignavibacteria > Tepidaquicellales > Tepidaquicellaceae > JAGPCH01. The sequence continues at coordinate 2,439 of CAZLOL010000225.1, forward strand.
GTTGATTAGATTTCTGCGGATTATTTTAACGGATACAGTGATATTACTATGACAATAAATGACACCTTTACAATATAAAGAAATTTTTTTTTTAACTTCAGAACTTTTAATATAAAGAGCGGTGGATATTCTGATGCTAAGAAAAATATTTTTCATTCCTTCAGCCAAAATATTTTAAGCCGCAGTATAAAATTAAATATTATAAATAAAGTCTCCGGTTTACTAAGACAAAGTTCCGTGTTACTCAGCCGTGTTCACGCGTTACCCGTACAAAGTCACGTGTTACTCATACTAAGTCACATGTTACTCATAC
>CAZLOL010000225.1:2851-5988 GCA_964561045.1 uncultured Ignavibacteriaceae bacterium
ACAAAGTCACTTGTTGCTCATACAAAGTCACTTGTTGCTCATACAAAGTCACGTGGAAGTCGCGGCTTTCCCCGTGGTAAAGGCGGGAATTAACGTATGAATCAGGGAATTAAGAAATGCTTTCTTCCAGCTGTTTTTAGTGTTCCAAAAAATTTGCATCAATTCAAATATTTTTTTCGCGCTGCAGGAAAACTGTGAAAACTCCATCAATGTTGTACAAAAACATTTTGGGAAGCAGTTTCTTTCCAATAAATAAAAATATAATCGAAGTAATTCTATTTTGTCGCCGCCTGTAAATATTTTTTAATTCATGTAATTTCCGCAAATTCGGGTTCAGACTTTTACTTAAAAACTCGCATTGATAAATTCATCAGTTCTTAAAACAGCTTCCTGTTTATAATATGTTTTATACTTTGCTCTTATATTATCTATCTTTTCCGAAAACTCATCGGTCATTTCGTAAAGCTTGCTGAAATATGTGACTACTCTTGATTGTTCCTTTATAAGGCTGTCTCCGGAAAGCCATCTCCCGTCGCTTTTCATAATTGTTGCTCCTTTATAGAAGACTTTTGATACGACTGTATCCGCGAAAGATTCCCATTCCGCTTCGCTCACAGTTGTACCATCGGTTTTATTCAGACCGAAGAATAACTCAGTCTTTATGAATTTATCTTCCTTGTCTAAGACATTTGTCACTGTTTTCTTCAAAGGAAACAGCGCAAGAATCACAAGTGAAAGGTTAAAAAGGTATTTCAGGCTCATAGTTTTTTATATTTAGTTTATAAAAAGTTAATTTGTTAATTTGATAATCTAAAAATGTTTTAAATGAATTGTTTTGTCAATTATTAAATTCTGCATGGAATATAATTTCCGGTAATAATTTAAAGCCAATTGAAATTAATTTTATAACTCAATGAAACCCGACAAATCATTACAGAACAATATTCTGATCAGATTATTAAAGACAATTCATGAAGATGAATGGAAGGAATTTGAAAAATTTTCCGCTTCGCCTTTCTTCAACGGCGGAAGAAATTACATTCCCCTTCTGAGGATATTAAAGAAATTTCATCCCGGATATGAATCGCAGGATTTTACAAAGGAGCATATTTACAAAAAACTTTTTCCGGGAAAGGAATACAAGGAAAGTGTTTTGAACAGCATGTTTTCAAGGTTATACAGCATTGGGGAAGATTATCTTTTGCAATATGCATTGAACAATAACGAATATATGATAAAAGAAAAACTGATCATGAGTGAATTGCTTACAAGAGGAGAGTCTTTAAAAGTTAATAACCTGATAGAAGAAAATCTGAATTATTTTAAGACAAAGGATTTCGGCATACGGGATTTTCAGAATGCAAGGGAGATAAAGCAGGAGATTCACAAGCATCTTTATACAAAGTATGAGGAAGAAAAATTATGCGATTCAGTACTGGAGATCTTTTCTTCCACACTTAACAGTTTTTTCTTCGACATATTTTTTTATAACGGGATATTATATTCACAGAAAAATTTTTGGAGAGATGGTTTTGACAAAAATTATATATTTGAAATACTTGATTCCTTAGATCTGGAAAAGGTAATGAATATCATAAAAATCAATGACAGTCATAATTATATTCCTCTCAACTTATATTTCCTTTCATATAAAGCAGTCAGATATATAAACAATGACGGGCTTTACTTCGAATTGAAATCATATTTTTTCAGTCATTTTGAAAAACTCGACCGGAAATTCAGATTAATAATCATGAATAATCTCTGGAGACTTTGCGCAGTTAAGGCGGTCAGCGGCAAAAGAGAATTCGTATTGGAAACTTTTGAGATAAGAAAAGTAATGGTGGAGAAGGATATTTTTTCCGGACCTGATAACTATATTCAGCCGAGTGAATTCAGGTCAACATTGATTGATGCCTTAAATGTTAACAGAGCGGACTGGGCTGAAGATTTTTCGGAAAAATATATTGACAGGCTTCATCCTGATTTCAGGGAAGATATGAGAATATATTGCAAAGCATTCTTAGCTTATCCGAAAGGAGATTTTGATACGGCACTTAAATATGCTTCGAAGCTGAATATCAATCAGATAATTTTCAAGCTTGACATGAAGAATATGACAGCAAAAATTTATTATGAAACCGGATCTACAGAACCTCTGATCTCACTTCTTAATACTTACTACCAGCTTATTAATAATTATGAGAATAAATATAATGATTATTCCACACGCCATAAAAATTTCATACAATATCTCCGAAAACTTTTATCACTTCAGGAGAAAAGAAGCAAGCCGCAGGAATATGAACTGCTAAAGAAAAATGTGGTTACTGATAATGTAAACTCCAAGACCTGGCTTTTAAAAAATATTGAAAATCTGATCGGGGGAAGTAAAAAGAAGCCGTAGTAATTTATATACTTTTGGGCATACGAAAGTACGTCCCCCTCCTTTTCTAACTTTTTGAATCACGAAACAGATGAGATAACTTTTTCCAGATTCAGATTTTACAGACTTTTCCGCATAAGTTCAAAACGATTTAATTTGTTTGATATAAATATGGAGAATTCCAAACGCATTGAATAACCCTAACCCCCGGTCCTCTCACCTTTGAAAAACAAAAAGGGAAGGTGGAGGTCAATATTGATCTCTTGTATACTTCTTTTCCTAAAAATTATATTCCAGGCTCAGTTTGTTATTCTCTAAATATACTTGGGTTAACTTAATACATTTTACAAACTCAACCTACGATTTGAAAAGATAAACTTTCTTTCTCCCCTCCCCTTTTTTGAAAGTGTCTCAAAACATTGGATTCTATTGAAACCACTATAACACAAAGACACAAATTTTTTTATTTTCAAACTTTTTATTCTTTGTGCCTTTGTGTTTTGGTTGTTAAATCAAAGTTTTGAGAAACTATTTTTTCAAAGGGGAGGGGACGGGGTGTGGGGTTGTATCAAGAAAGCTTTTATTTTATTACAATTCCATAACTAAAATGAAAGATAATTTTAGAAATTTAAATACTTTGGACTGCTTTGAGACTTTGCACTTTGCTTCAGGCTTTTTCTATTTTAACTGCAATATCAATTAAGTATATTTGCCACTTATGAAAATTAGTTTAAACTGGTTAAAAAATTAT
>CAZLOL010000226.1:0-1435 GCA_964561045.1 uncultured Ignavibacteriaceae bacterium
CAGGTTTGGTTATCCATCCAAGTCCGGCTTCGATTGTGTTTGCATTTTCATCCATGTCGTTTCCGTATAATCTGAATGCATATTCTAAACGAAGTGTGTCCCTTGCTCCGAGTCCGACAGGTTTAATATTGAACTCTTTCCCTGCTTCAAATATTGCATTCCATAATTCCTCAGACTTTTTCACATCGGATGAAGAATAAATTTCAAAGCAAACTTTTTCTCCTGTATATCCTGTATGTGAAATTAAAACAGGCTGTTTCGCAACATTCCCAAAAACAAATTTATAATATTCTATTTTTGATAAATCAATATCCGTAAGCTTCTGCAATGTTGCAAGAGAATTTTTACCCTGAACAGCCAGCAATGAAAATTCATCCGAAACATTTTTTAACTCAACATCGCCGAATTTATTTTCTTTCATCCAATTAAAATCCTTTTCAATATTGGATGCATTTATAACCAGCATAAAATAATCATGACATCTGTATACAAGCAAATCATCTACGATTCCTCCGTCAGTGTAGCACATGGCAGAATATTGTACATCACCAACTTCAAGTTTTGAAACATCATTCGTTGTAAGCTTCTGAACAAATGCAAACGCATCCTTTCCCCTGACTTCCACTTCTCCCATGTGAGAAACATCGAAGACTCCGACAGAATCCCTTACGGCTTTATGTTCGGCAATAATCCCTTCGTATTGTATAGGCATCTCGTATCCGGCAAATTCAACCATCTTTGCCCCGAGTGACTTGTGAATATTATTAAATCCGGTTTTTTTCAAAAGTATTTGTTATTTCTTAAATTTCTAAAATTTCAGTTAATGATAAAGATTTTGCTGCATATAATAGACAAGCTCGTATATCTTCTTTTTCCAATATAGGATAATAAGCTATAATTTCATCTTCTGATTCCCCATTGGCAAGTTTTTCTAAAATAATTTCCACCGTAAGTCTGGATCCTCTGATTGTTGGTTTCCCAACCATAATCTTGGGATTTATTGTTATTCTTTCTAATAAATTATTTTCCATCTTAAACTAAATATTTATAATTCTTATTTTATTTTTACTGGCAACAATGAATTTAAATTCTAACTTGTTATTATGATTCTTAATAAGGATATCAATTATTTTTACTTTTATCTGAACTTCATTTTGTTGAATTCTAAAAAGAATTATGCAAAAGACATTCTTACTTTCTTTAAAAACTAATTCACCAAAGTCTTTATCATTTGTTAATAATATTCTTTTTTCTTTGAAAGAAATTGCCAGTATTTCTTCATCACTTAAGAATGGATTTTCTTCAAGTATCCATTTAACATCGTACTTCGAATCTCTTAAATGCTTTACTATTAAACTTTCAATATTAACATCAGCTAAAAACTTCATTTAACATACAATCAATTTTTTTAACAATTAATTATTAACCACTAACT
>CAZLOL010000226.1:1535-2742 GCA_964561045.1 uncultured Ignavibacteriaceae bacterium
AACTTCATTTAACATACAATCAATTTTTTTAACAATTAATTATTAACCACTAACTATTAACCGTTCAGTTTCTTCCAATCTTTCAAAAAAGTATCCAGCCCTATATCCGTAAGCGGGTGCTTTACAAGCTGATTGATTACTTTAAAAGGCATTGTAGCAATATCAGCACCTATCAAGGCACCGTCAACAAAATGCAGAGGATGTCTTACCGAAGCAACTAATACTTGTGTCTGATAATTAAAATTTCCGTAGATCTGAACGATTTGTGAAATTAATTCCATTCCGTTCTGCGAAATGTCATCAAGTCTGCCTACAAACGGACTTATTATATAGGCTCCCGCTTTTGCAGCCAGTATTGCCTGAGAAGCAGAAAAGCAAAGCGTAACATTGGTTCTGATACCTTCATCACTGAATACTTTAACAGCTTTCAGACCTTCTTTGATCAGAGGAACCTTAACGACAATGTTTTTGTGAATCTTTGCGAGTTCTCTTCCCTCCTTGATTATCTCATCTGATTTAACTGAAACTACCTCTGCACTGACATCTCCGTCCACAATAGCACAAATCTTTTCAAGCATAGATCTGAAATCCTTATGACCTTCTTTTGCAACTAAAGACGGATTGGTTGTTACTCCGTCGAGAATTCCCATATCATTAGCTTCGCGAATCTCATCGAGATTAGCTGTATCAATAAATATTTTCATTGTATAATTTGGTTAGAAAATTACTTTATATTTTATTATTAAGTTATTGGAAAATAGTTATAATAAATTTTTATAAAAAGTGAGAAGTGAATATAATTTGGGATTTGGAATTTCTGGTTTGGGATTTATCGATTCTAGATGCAAGATATGTTCATTGAACTTTGCAGATTGTAAATTATAGTTTAATAGAAAACTGCAGTCGTCCGTCCAAACCTGTTTCAATTATCTTTTGTAAAGTTGAAAGACGCACATCTTTAATATTATTTTCGATTTTGGAGATATAACCCTTGCTGGTTCCGCATTTTTTCGCAACCTGCTCTTGCGTTAAACCTCTTTGCAATCTTGCCTCCTGTATTAATACTCCCATTTTAAAATCAGAGTATCCCTTTTCAAAACTTTCTCTTTTATTAGTACCCGTTTTACCAAAATTATCGTCAATGAATTCTGAGAGATTTTTAAGATTTTTTTTCTTTTTCATTAAAATATTCTAATTTGATTTTAAG
>CAZLOL010000226.1:2842-5975 GCA_964561045.1 uncultured Ignavibacteriaceae bacterium
ATTTTATAAATGAAAGCTTCTTCAGATAACCCGATAGTTTGTTTGTCGACCAGTCTAAATTTAATTTAACTTTTAAATCCTTTGCACTCAGAGATTTTCCGTTTAAATGGGCTTTAATTCTGTCATCTAAATTAAAAGAGGAATCTTTGATAAAAGATAACTCATCGCTCGGTTTTACTTTTTCATACACTGTTTTAATTTCTTTACCGCTTATGTCAACCGGCACAGCTCCCTTTTGTATCAGAAGTTCGTTTGCATTTTTTTCTTTTGATTCCGGCTGTCTGACTAATATTTTTCTTCCTCTCCTTAAACCATCTATTACTCCAGACCAGGTCCCGCCTGTTTCGCCTGACTCTGCAACATAGATTTCATCAGCAAGTCCGTATATCAAACTATTCCTCGCCATTGCAAGCTCTGCTCTCCAAGGAGTCTTCGGATGATATGCACTCAACACCAGTACATTTCCTTCTACAATAGGTTTGTAATATTCCTTATACCCGGAACCAAAAGTCAGCACTCCCTGCGGCAGAACAATTATGCTCTGTCCTTTATATTTTATTGCCGAGTCAAGCGCCTTCTTGTCAACTCCTTTTGCAAATCCGCTTACTACAATCTTATACTCTTTGCCTGCTTTCTTTGCAATGTTATCCGTAAACTTAATTGAGATTTCATTTGCATTTCTGGAACCTACTATTGCAACAGACTTTTCTTTGAGAATTTTCTTATTTCCTTTTATATAAAATAAAACAGGCGAGTAACCTTCTTTATAATTCTTTATAAGCGTTTGAGAAAAATCTGAAGATAACACTGTTATTAATTCAAATCCCTGATTGTATAAATTCTCTGCGAGAAATGCATGATTGGGTAATTCCTTTTTTGCATTTATAATATCTTCTGCTTCTTTTTCAGTGAGGTCAAATTTATTTGTCCGCTCTTTTTCAGATAATGAAAAAAAATCTTCAAGCATTAATTTATTTTCATTATAAATTTTATTTAATAATTCATTTAAACGTGAATATCTCCATCTCGGCAAGTGCGCAAATACAATCCAGTATGCCGCATCTTTAATCATGCTATATCTCCTCCGATTGTTTTTGCAATCACTATTGGAATGATTTTAGCAGCTCCGGTTTTTGTTAAATATTTGCCAATCTCCTTTATTGTTGCACCGCTGTCATATATGTCGTCTATGAGTAAAATCGTTTTTCCATTAACCTCCTTCTCGTTTCTGTAAATAAATGCACCTGCAACATTTTCTCTTTTCATAAAGCCGCTTTCAAATAATTTCTGAGCTTTTGTTACTCTGCTTTTTTCCAGTCCGTGTGAAATTGATATGTTTAACTTCTCTGAAACCCTAACCGCAAAATTCTTTAACAGCTCTCCTGATACGGTCGGGGGAACATGCACAATCAAATCAATTTTTTCACTGCTGAATTTTTTTTGAAATGCTTTTATGGTCTGCTTTAAAAGGAAGTCGGGAAAATCTTCTTTTGTTTCGTACTTACATTTGTGAATTATATCTCCGGATCTTGAAAATCCATAAAAAGATGAAGCAACTCCGTTCATTAAATTACTGCCTTTGGCTTGAACTTCAAGTTCAGGAAAATATCCCTCCCTGAAATCCATAAGCTTTTTTTGCCACTCAGGGGTAACAATTACTTTTAATTTTTTTAATCCCGTGTTATCACAGTTATGATAATTCTGTTCCGATTTATCTCCTAGAAAATCACAGAGGTATTTCATTCTTGATTGGTTTGTTTCTACGTATTCAATCATGCTGTTTAAATCATTCATTTTTACTTCTCTGAGTTCTTCAAAAGCTTTTGAATTCAGAGCCGGAGCGTTGGTAACATATTCAAACTTCTTCCTTCCGTTTATTATGACTTCTCTTATAATTCCCTGCTCCATTAGATCAGCTTTTATTACTCTGATTTGATTCTGTTTAAGATTTGTAGACTTTATTAATTCTCTTTCGCCAAGAAGTTCATTTTTCACTGCTTCAATAAATTTAAGATATTTTGATATTGCAGGCCGGCCGCCTTCAATAAATGCTTCCGGTAATTTTCTGTCATCAGGTTTATAAAATAATATAATAATTGTCTGCTTATTGTCTCTTCCGGCTCTTCCGATTTCCTGATAATAATGTACCGGCGACTGAGGAATCTGTGTGTGAATTATGAATCTTATATCCGATTTATCTATTCCCATTCCAAGCGCATTTGTAGAGATTATACACTTCCATTTATTGTTCATCAGTCCGTTCTCGATTTCAATTCTTGATTCAGTGTCCAAGCCCGCGTTGTAATGTGCAGAAGATATGTTCAAATATTCAAACCATCGTGAATAAATTTCCGTATCTGCTCTTGTTCCTGTATAAATAATTCCAGTTCCGTTTAATTTGTCCGAAAGTATTTCAATGTTCTTCCCGAGCCATATCAACTTTTCATCTTCAGAATTAACTTTAATTGCATACAGCTGAAAATTTTCTCTCAATAAGTTTCCTCTGATTACGGTAACATTTTTTCCAATCTGATTCTCGATATCTTTCTCAACTTTTTTAGTTGCCGTAGCAGTAGTTGCCAAAACGGGAAGTCCTGCGGGGAGTAATTTCACAAGATTAATTATTCTCCTGAAAGCAGGTCTGAAATCATGTCCCCATACAGAAACACAATGCGCTTCGTCTATTACAACCATTGATAAATTCATATACCTCACAGCCTCGATCCATTCTTCATTCTCCTGTCTTTCGGGAGCAATGTATAATATTTTTACCTTTCCTGCTTTTGCTTCATCTATAATTTCAGAATTAACCTCAGGGGTTTGCCCGCTGTGTATGCATTTTGCGGATATGTTTAAACTGTTCAGCTTATTTATCTGATCTCTCATCAGAGCGATAAGCGGAGAGAAGATTACTGTTGTACCTTCGAATAGTGTTGCAGGAAACTGAAAGCAGAGTGATTTTCCAAAACCTGTTTTCTCAATCAGCAGAACTTTTTCACCATTGAAAATTCTTTCAATCGCTTCCCATTGCTTATCATAAAACTTTTCCAGACCAAATCTCTTCTTTAAAATTATTTCCGCTTCGTTTCTTGTCATGGCAATTTCTCCATTTTTTATCTGTCATATTTTCTGA
>CAZLOL010000227.1:0-5949 GCA_964561045.1 uncultured Ignavibacteriaceae bacterium
GTTTAAAAAAACGAGCATTTAAAACTTTTTTGGTTCTGGCTATGCCAGTTTATGAATTAGGAATTGAGAATTATTGTTATTGACACATCCGTCCAAAATATTTAAAATTCTAAAATTATCTTTCATTTTAATTTGAATTTAAAATAAAATATAAGCTTTCTTGATATAACCCCACCCCCGTCCTCCCAATTCCATTAAGTTAAGCATCTAAGGTGTGAAAAACTTCCGAACTCTGTTTTATTGCGCTTCAGTAATTTATGATTTGGATTTAGACTTCGGATGTTTCTTTCCTTAACTTAATGGCATTGCCCCGGTCCCCTCCCTTTTGAAAAAAAGTTGAGGGGAGAAAGAAAGTTTATCTTTTCAAATTGCAGGTTGAGTTTGTAAAAATGAATTAAGTTAACTCAAATGTATTGAGAGAATTACAAACTGAGCTTGAAAAATTAATTTTTAGAAAGAGAATTATACTGGAGATCAATTTTGACCTCCCCCTCCCCTTTCTGATTTTCAGAGAGTGTCTCAAAACATTGGATTCTATTGAAACCACTAAAACACAAATACACAAATTTTTTTATTTTTAAACTTCTTATTCTTTGTGCCTTAGTGTCCCGGTGGTTAAATCAAAGTTTTGTGACACTCATTTCAAAGGCAGGGAGCCGGGGAGTTGGGTTTTTCAATGTGCAGGGAACTCTCCATATTTATATCAAACAAATTAAATCGTTTTGGCCGGATGTGAAAATTTCCATATCGTGATTTCTTTGTTAATAGAATTTGAATTTGAATTTATCTTAATTGCTTTAAAATATATTTAGAAATAAACCTATACAAATGTTTATTCAGACGCTATATTTTATATTATGAAAAGTAAAATTATAATACCCAAAAATATAAGATTGAAAATTCTAGTATTCCTGATATTGATTACTATAACTCACATCAGTAATTCATTTTCACAAGTTTACTGGAATGCAATCCCCGGTCCTGTTTCTAAAACTCTTACAAATTGTTTTTTCATAAACCCCTCTACCGGATGGATCTCAGGGGATTCAGGAACAATCATTCGTACAACTAATTCTGGAAATAACTGGACCATACAAAACTCCGGAACATTTAACAATATTGAAGATATTTTCTTTTTAAATGAAAGACTTGGCTGGGCTCTGACTTATCAGGTTTTTCCGGATTCGAATGAATTCCCCGGGACGGAAATACTTACAACAACCAACGGCGGCAATAACTGGTTAAGCTCAATGTTTCCTGATACAAATATGTTTATGAAAACAGTCTATTACATGGATTCTCTCCGCGGATTTTTAGGGGGCATATCCGCTGCTATTGTCATTACTACAAATGCCGGGATCAGCTGGACTTACACCGATACTGACTCCAATTTAGTATTTGTACTTCCTGTTTTTAAAATTGACTTTTATGATGATTTATTAGGTTATGCCTGCGGAGGATTCAGGGATATTGCAGGCATTACCTGGGTGACAACCAACGGCGGCTATAACTGGAAAGGAACTGTTCTGGCTCCCGAACCTTTTTTTGATATTTCAATTCTCAACAGCCAAAAAACTATTTGTGCCGGAGGAGATCTGGAATACGGCTCGAGTATTGCCAGAACATCTGACAGGGGCAGCAGCTGGTTTTATGATACACTCGGCGTATTCGGTCTTGCTACCGGTATTGATAACAGAACTCCCTCAGAGATCTGGATGGCTACAAGCTATGCAGAAAAATTTATTTATTCTAATGATACAGGGATTACATGGATCCCTTTAGAAACTCCGGATAATTCCGCTATCTTTGACCTGGATTTCGCTGATACTACTTATGGTTTTGCATGCGGTGTGAATGGCGTAATTCTTAAATATGACAGAACCAAATCATCTGTTATTAACAGTACTCAGGAACTTGCAGAACGGAATTTTAATCTTTTTCAGAATTATCCCAATCCATTCAACCCTAAAACAGTTATTCGATATTCGTTAAGCGAAAATCAAAACATAAGTTTGAAAATTTATGATGTATTGGGAAATGAAGCAGCTTCCTTGGTTAATGAAAAACAAAATTCCGGAAGTTATAATATTGAATTTGACGGTACGAATCTCCCGAGCGGCATTTATTTTTATAAGATCACTTCAGGCAGGTTTTCCGCGGTCAAACGCATGGTGCTTATAAAATGACCGGATTAGATTTAGAAATAAATCTTTGATAATTTCAAAATGTCAAAGTTCTGCTGAAGACTATTAATCATAGTCATAATCCAAATTTAATTAAGACATAAAAAAAGACTGAAAGAAAATTTCCTTTCAGTCTTTATAGTTTACAAAATAAAGTTTACATATATTTTAAATTAAATATCACTCGCCAAACACTGAACTTCCGTTGAGATTGTTTCCTTTTGATTTATCAGAATTGTATTTTGGTGTATTATAAATGTTCTGATATCCGTCAGGAGGTCTGGTACTCCAGTTTGGTGCCGGCTTTTCTTCAACTACAGCTTTTCTTTCCTGCATCAATTTTTTAGTAAGTTCATATTTTTCTTTTTGTGCATCATTCTCAAAAGTCAGAGTTTTTGCATCCGGTAATTGAATGACCGGTTCCGGAGACGGTTCTGCTCCCGGCGGCGCATGTTCTGTAACGAATGCAGTATTATTGTTATATGTGATTATTAAGTCATTCAGATCCGTTACGTTATTTCCGGTTACATCTGTTGGTTTATAACCGGTAACAAATGAACTGGCATCATTATAGACTAAAGCTACATCATTCAGATCAATAAATGAATTTCTGTCAATATCACCGCTGAACATTCCCCAGGTATCAAACGGAATATATATAGACTTCTGGTTATTGTCATATGCCTGCCCGGCAGGAGTTATAAGATTAAATATCAATCCGCTGCTTCCTCTTGTATATGCAAAACCTCCGGCTTTAGACCATGTGGTAATACAGTTTCTGTGAACTGCTTCTATGTAATATGTTCCGTCAAGTGTATTGGAATATGTAGCTGTTGCCAATCCGGTTGTCTGTAATATTGTTTTTGCAGAGTCAACAATAATGTCCGGATAATCTGCCCTGTGAATATATATTCTTACTGTATCAGCAGCAAACAGTGAAGGACCGGTTGGAGGCGGAACGAAATATCCTTCTTCGGCAATTCCGAAACTGACTGATCCCGGAGCTGCAAGCACTTTAACACAGACATTATCAAGCCAGATATCATTTCCAAATCCGCTGTTAGCTCTTAATCTGACTTTATTCGTGTTAACCGGCAGCAAATAAAATTTTGATCTCCACTGTCCGCCGGTTGGTGTGAACTGCCCGCCTCCGGTAAAAACAGTATTTAATGGACCTGCATTGGAATTCAGACCTCCCCAGAGTTTCTGTAATGCTGTAAATGTAGTTCCGCCGTTTGTTGAAGTTTCAATTATAAGTGAATCGATGTTTGAAACTCCTCCTGACCACGGCTGATAAGCATGATCAAAAACAATATAGGTATTTGCTGCGGCAGCAGGAAACTGATACGAAATCAAAGACTGAATTGTACCTGCAGATGCATTCCAGCCATTGAATCTTGCTGATCCGGAACCAGAGGCAAAAGCGCTTTGTGTTTGTCTTGACCAGTAATTTGTTCCTGAGAATTGTTCATAAAAATTAGAAGTAGGATTAAAGTTTGCGCATGAAAAATCTTCACATATATTCGGCTTTGTTACATCAACGCTTGCTATCCATGACTGATAAGTACCTGAACTGTTATCCATCCAGTTGCAGAAAATTTTTCCGAGTCCTCCTGATGTGATGCCTATATAATCACCCTGATAACCTGAGGCAGTTCCTGCAATTGCTGATGGAGTGAAATTATGATCAGTAATTTGTACATCCGTGAATGTAGCTCCGCCGTCTGTGGAACGGGATAAATAATTCTGCATAACAGGCGCTGCCGTATTTCTGTTGTCATAATAAAAAACATTAACCATTCCGGATTCATCAACACGAACACAAGGGAAATATTGTATTTTTCCGTTGTTCAAAGCATCCTGATTAACTTTAATACCGGCTGACCAGGTAGTTCCGCCGTTTGTAGATTTATGAATTACAATATCCGGATCCGTGCCTGCCGGCGCAAGATTTTTTTGAGAAACCACAATATAAATATGTCCGGAGTATGGTCCGCATGTCCTGTCAACGTCAATTCTCGGAAAGCTGTTTACTCTGATATTATTGACAGTCGGCAGCGTACCTCTTATGCCGTTCATGTCGAAAGCAGTATTAGTATAGGTCCAGCTCACGCCGCCGTTTGTTGACTTGGCAAATCCGCAGTTGTCTTCTGTAAATGAACCGCCTGCAACCGGATTTGCCCAGCATACATAAACATCACCGTTAGCTGCTGTTCTGATGTCACAACCCTGTGAATAGTGACCTGCTGCGGGAACATTTATATCTGCCGCTACTGACCAGTTAACTCCGCCGTTTGATGTATAAGATACTGCAATAGGTGGTAATGCAGCTGTAAACCTTGACCAGACACAATATGATCTTCCGTAAAAAGGACTGGCAGGTGAATCATCAGTTGCTGCTAAATTTTTATCTTGATCATTTCCAAGTAAAGTGTCGTCAACTGACCAGGTTGATCCGTTATTTGTGGAATAGCTAGCTCCTATTCCCTCTAAAGTTCCTGCGGTATAATCTAAAATTAAATGTGTCATAATAAATCTTCCGTCCTTATCTATGATTATACCCGGATCTCCGACATGTGAAGTCACCGGTGCAGCTGTACAGGAATCTTTTCCTGTCCAGGAAGCTCCTCCGTTGATGGAGACATAAACACCTTCGCTGAAACGGCCTCCGTAGACCGGATATACATTTGAAGATGCAAATAATATCATCGGGTTCAAAGGATGCCTTGTAATAATAACCTCACTCTGTGAGCTTGTCCTTGGAAGGATCCTTGTACTCGAACTTATAGCTAATAATCCGTTAGGTGTGCTTTCATATCTCATAGTCTGAGGCTGCTCGATGAATGTCTCTCCGACAGGTAACTGAGTGTACTGCATTGTGGAGTTGTTATCGACAGGTGGTAAAGACCTTACATCTATATTCCATCTTCTCTCGTCAATTTGGTTTTGCCGGTTTTGCTGTGCTTCGGAAAATGATGATAATGAAAAGATAAGAATTGCGGTAAGAAAAAAACTGAGTAGTTTTGAATTCATTTTTTCCCTTTCAAGAAATATTTGTTATTGGTTTTAAAAATGAATGGAATTTTGAGGTTATGTGATTAGTTAACAAGTCAATATTTATAACACAAACAGATCTTTCCCGCATCCGTCCAAAATGATTGAATTTGTTTGATATAAATATGGAGAGTTCCATACACATTGAACAACCCCACCTCCCGGAAATATTGATCTTTTGTATAATTTTCTTTCTAAAATTAAATTTTCAAGCTCTGTTTGTTATTCTCTCAATACATTTGAGTTAACTTAACTCATTTTAAAAACTCAACCTGCAATTTGAAAAGATTAACTTTCTTTCTCCCCTCCCCTTTTTTCGGGAGTTTCTCAGAACTAAAAAGTTACCATAGAGGCACAGATGACACAGATGACACAGAGAAAATAAAGTAAATAAATTTTATGTTTGATTCATTATTCAAATAATGGAAATTTTAAACTTTATAGTTTTTTATTTTTGAAAATAAAAAATCTTTGTGTATCTCTGTGTCCTCTGTACCTTTGTGGTGAAAGGTTCTGAGACAGACTCTTTCAAAGGGGAGGGACGGAGGCAAAGCCATTAAGTTAAGGAATTTGGATTTCTAAACTTTAGGGTTTTTATCAACCAATATCTTATTTCCAGAACTAAACCTTAGTAGAAAATGAAATCAATGAAACATTACCTTATTACCATATTACATTATTACATTATTACATAATGCAAAATAAGTTATTA
>CAZLOL010000228.1:0-5924 GCA_964561045.1 uncultured Ignavibacteriaceae bacterium
CGCTTACTCTGCGAAACTCTGCGGTTAAAAAAAAACGAGCATTTAAAACTTTTTTAGTTCTGGCTATGCCAGTTTATGTATTAGGTATTAGGTATTAGGTATTAAGTATTATTGCTTTAACAACTTTACAAACTTTATAAACTTTATAACTTTATAACTTTATAACTTTACAAACTTGAACAAAGTATTTTTCACACCGGGTCCGACAGAGCTTTATCCTGAAGTAAGAAGTTACATGGAAAAAGCACTGGATGATAGCATATGTTCGATCAATCACAGGAGCAAAGAGTTTATGGAAATCTATAAATCTACTTCACTGAGTCTGAGAGAGCTGTTAAATATTCCCGATAATTATCATATTTTTTTTCTCAGCTCTGCTACAGAGTGCATGGACAGAATAATCCAAAACTGTGTTGAGAAAAGGAGCTATCATTTTGTAAATGGAGCTTTTTCAGACAGATTTTATAAAACTGCATGTGAATTAAAAAAAGATGCCTGTAATTCAGCAGTCGAATACGGATCCGGATTTGATTTTACCGGAATAAGGATTACTAATGATCCGGAATTGATTTGCTTTACTCAAAATGAAACAAGCACAGGTGTTGCTGTTGATCCGCTGGAGATTTACAAAATCAAAGATCAATATCCGGATTCTTTAATTGCAGTTGATATAGTTACTTCAGCCCCTTTTATAAATCTGGATTACAGCCGGATAGACTGCGCATTTTTTTCTGTTCAGAAAGGCTTCGGACTTCCTGCAGGACTCGGAGTACTGATAGTAAATGATAAGTGCCTGACTAAAACAGAATATCTAAAAAGTAAAAATGTATCAATAGGAAGTTATCATAACCTTATTTCATTGCTTGAAAATGAAGTTAAATTTCAGACTACCGAAACTCCTAATGTTCTTGGAATATATCTTCTGGGGAAAGTATGCGAAAGCCTCTGTAAATACGGTGCATATAAAATGCGTGAAGATACAGTTGCTAAAGCTGATCTTCTTTATGATTTTTTTGACAAACATTCATTTTTAAGACCTTTAGTTCAAAATAAGCCGGACCGTTCTAAAACAATAATAGAAATAGATACAGGTGATAAGCAAATTGAGATAAAAAAGAAACTTGCAGATTCCGGTATTATAGTTGGTTCAGGATACGGCAAACTGAAAGACACTCACATCAGAATCGCAAATTTCCCGATGCACAAACTCAGTGATGTAGAAAGAATTATTCATATTTTAAGCAATGATTAATCGCAGGAGACTGTATAATATTTTAAGATAATTTCCCTTCTTCCTTTTTATAAAATTAAAAAGTGTTCAATAATGAAATTCTCATCTCTTAACTGGATGGATGTTGAAAAATATCTGAAAACTGATAACCGCTGCGTCTTCCCTATCGGATCAACTGAACAGCATGCTTATCTGAGTCTTTCTACAGACAGTATTCTTGCAGAAAAGATTTCTCTGGATGCTGCCGAGCCTTTAAATATTCCTGTGCTTCCGGTTTTAAACTACGGATATACTCCTTCATTTATGGATTACCCGGGCACAATTTCATTATCTGCAGAAACTTTGCGGCTGATTATAAAGGACGTGCTTGATTCATTGATCCAACATGGGTTCAGAAAAATAGTGATAGTAAACGGACATGGCGGTAATTCTTTTGTATCAGAATTTATAAACGCATGGAAAACAGACAATCATGAAGTTAAGATTAAATTTCACAACTGGTGGAATTCTGCTGAAACAATTGCTAAAGTAAAATCAATAGACCCTGTTGCATCGCATGCTTCCTGGATGGAAAATTTTAAATGGACAAGATTAGAAGACATCGAACTGCCTGATGTGCAAAAACCCATGATCGATCCGGCATTAATAAAAAATCTTAATCCGAAAGAAATCAGGGAAATTCTCGGTGATGGAAATTACGGTGGGTACTACCGGATAGGTGATAATGAAATGTCTGAGATATGGAATACAGCTGTATTGGAAACCAGACAATTACTGATTAATGACTGGGAATAGAAAATTATTTTCTGCTTACTTAACTTAACAGATGTAAAATTGAAATTGGATCAGATTAATAAATCCCGTTTCAATTATCCTTCAATATACATTTATTTTATTTATGATTTATTTCTCTATACAGGTAAATGAATTGTTTCTTTAAGGAGTAATCCTTGTCACAAACAAGAGAGAGTTGTTATAAGCTATAACTATATCGGAGAGATCAGCAATTGAATCTCCGTTACAATCCTGCGGAATATAACCGGTTTTAAAATTAGCGCTTACATTGTAAATATTGATAACATCTGCAAGATCTATGATTCCATTCTGATCCACATCACCACTGTATATCCCCCATATGCCGTCAACCTGCTTCTCGTTGTTCCCGTATGCTGAAGCTGAAGAATCAGTAAAATCATATACGACTTTCGATCCAAATGAATATTCAACCGGAAAAGCGCTCCAGGTTTCTATTGAATTTCTGTGCCTTATATCAAGATAGTAATATCCGGGTGAACGGTCAAAATTAAATTTTAAAGAAGCGTTGAATGAAACTGAATCCACTACTCCTCTGGCAGAATCCTGTATATTATAAGGAGATAATGAACTGCGCAAATAAACAGTAACAGTGTCTTTCATTCTGAGATGCTGATCCGACTGTTCATAAAAACCTTCAGGAAAAACTTTGATTTCAAAATCCGGAAGGAGTTCTATATTTGTTGTATATGCCTGATATATTCCTGACGAATTATCGTACCAGACAGGCGTGATCTTATTATTATCTGAAGTCACACCAATGTAAGAGCCAATATAACCTTTAAAATAGAATAGCGGCACTATTGTCTTTTCCAGCTTAAATTTGTGATCCGATATTTTTGTATCAAAAAAGCTGTTTCCCCCGTCAGTAGATCTGGATAAGTATACTTCAAAAGAATCATTCGCTGCAGAACTTCTGGCGTCATAATAAAACACATTTAGTCCCCCGTAACTGTCAACATTCATAGCCGGCATTGACTGTATTCTGAAACTTCCGGAACTGTCCTGATTCACTCTCTTTGAGTAATTCCAGGACTGACCACCATCTTCAGAGCGATGGAGTATAATATCCATTCTGTCGGAGCTTTTTCCCACATTTACGGTATACATCCAGCCGTTTCGTATTCCCCCGCTTTTATCAATTTCTAAAGAAGGAACTCCGGATAAATAAATGTCATCATACATATATGTAATTATTGTTGAGTCAGTGCTTATGGCAGTGTCTTTTTTAAAAATCCAGCCGGATCCGCCGTTTGTTGATTTAGACAGACCCAAATAATTCCTGTTGGTATACCATAATACAAACACATCACCATTGTTATTTATAGAAATATCAGATATCAATCTTTTTTTATATAAAGGGTTTACATCAGTAATTCTTCTTGCAGAATCCCATGTGACACCTCCGTTGTTTGAATTTGCAAAGAACACTCCTTTTATTTCTTCTCCTCCGTTCTTTAATTCATCATAAGCCATGTAGGTCCTGCCGAGATAAGGACTCATGGGATTGTTATCAGTTTCCGAAATTGGCTTATCTGCAGTATCCACTCCCGGAATGTAAAGTGTTGATGACCAGGTTGAACCGCCGTTTGATGAATAACTTGTTCCTACTTTCAGGTCAGAGCCGCCTGTATTAGACGGAGCTACGTACGTCATGATAAAATTACCATTATTATTTATAAGTACAACCGGATCTCCGACAGTAACTATTGTGCTGCCTGAAGAATTTTTTATATCTGCTGAACCAGTCCAGTTATATCCCTGATTAGTTGATATGAAAAAGCCTGAGGTAAAACCGTATTCATAATAGTTTGTAATTGCTGAAGCAACTTTTATATCAGGATTCAAAGGATGTGTGTAAACAGAAGTTTCTACCTGCAAATAAGGACTTGGTAAGATCTTAATGTTAATACCATTATATTTATTAACAGTTTTAGTTTTACCGGGATTGCTGTCTGACAGGTTAAACAGAAATTTACCTGTTAACGGAAATATAATAATCAAGATTACAGGAAGAAATAAATATCTTTTCAAAGTTATATTGAATAATAAAAGATACAGTTTAAGAAAATCACTTTTAATAGTTATTATTGCTCAAGCATATTCTGAACTTCTCCTACCGCTCTTAAGGTCAGCGCTGCTATTGTGAGCGTAGGATTTGAAGCTGCAACTGTCGGGAAAACTGAACTGCCCAGTATGAAAAGGTTTTTATGATCGTGACATTTCAGATTTTTATCAACAACGGAAGTTTTCGGATCATCTCCCATTCTTGCGGTTCCAACAATATGCCCTGCTCCCCACGGTGATGAATGATTCTGCTGAGTGCAACCGAGAGCATCAAGCATTTTCTGCTGAGTCTGAACGGCTACAGCAATTCCCGCTTTTACATAATCATCAAGTTTATAACTGATCTTAGGTCTTGGCATACCATAAGAATCAAGAGTATCAAAAGCCGGCACTATTCTGTTGTTCGGATCAGGAAGCTGTTCACAAAGAAAAGCAAACCTTATCTCATGCATGACATTATTTTTTATGCTATCTCTCAAGGCAGAACCGTAAAGGTTTTGATTAATATTTGTCTTTTGATTCTTGCTGTTTAACGGAAGATTCATATTATTTGTCCTGCCTCCGCTTTTCTTCAGCAGCCACGAAGAAAGTACATCGGGATAACCTACCGGCCAGCTCCAGCCGTCATTGCCTATTTCAATTCTGAAAGCGCCTCTGCTTTTTCTGAAAGGTCCGTCTTTAACGATCTCAACTCCGGATGTGGAAAGAGGAGCCTGATAAGGGTAAACAGGTTCCTTCGTCAGACCATAACTCAATACACAATTATGATCCATAAGATTTCTGCCGACCTGATCGCTTGAGTTTCCGATCCCGTTGGGAAACTGTTCGCTTCGAGACATAAGCATAAGCTTAGGAGTTTCAATGGCATGAGCTGCAAGCACATAAACTTTTCCGGTTGCTACTTTCTCTCCGGAAGTAGTCTTAAATAAAATCCCGGATATATTCCCGTCAATATCTGTCTGAATGAACTTCGCCGTTGAATTTGTTAAAACTCTTACACCCAGCGTTTCTGCTTTTGCTATTGTAAATGTAGCATCATACTTAGCACCGACAGGGCACATTGGAATACAGTTATTGCTTCCGCAGCATGCGAGTCTCCCTGCACCTGCATCCGGAGAAGAAAGTCTTCCCTGAGGAGTACTTGCAACCTGCAGCTTTATTTCCGGAGCATCTGGCAGGCTTATTTCCGAAAAAGCTTTTTGAACAACTTTATCAAGATATGTCATCGGGATCATTTTTGACGGATAAGGATCCTTTCTTGCTACACCAAGTAAAGCATTATCATCTCCTGAAACCGGAAGTTCTTTTTCAGCTGCAAAATACCATGGTTCGAGATCATTATATCCAACAGGCCAGTCAACTCCTACACCGTAAATGCTTTTCATATTAAAATCATTAGGAACAAACCGCAAAGCCGTTCCGAGCCAGTGCCATGTTGTTCCTCCTAACGCTTTTATATAAGTACTCTGAAACTGATCGGGACCCGTCTGAATGTAATAATCATTCGGATTCATCATGGAAGGATATGGCGAAGATTTAGATACAGGAGAATATGGTGTATCATTGTTTCTTCCGGGTGTATTCATATAATTGGCAATTGCTTTACTCCTGTCAATTCTGTCACCTGCTTCTATGATAATCACATTTGCATTTGATTTTGCAAGCTCTAAAGCCATAAGAGCACCGGCTATACCTCCACCAACTATAACTACATCTGCATTGTATTCACTATCCATTTTTCAGTTTGTTAAGTTTGTTAAGTTTATAAAGTTTATAAAGTTTATAAAGTTTATAAAGTTTGTAAAGTTTATAA
>CAZLOL010000229.1:0-5921 GCA_964561045.1 uncultured Ignavibacteriaceae bacterium
ATTTTGAGTAGAATTTAACTTGTAAGTGATTAATACCAGATACCTGATACCTGATACCTGATACTAAATACATAATACCAGATACTTATTACCCAATTCTCAATATAACACTCTGAACTTGATCGTATGCGGAATTTTCTTCAAATCATGAATAACCTGAGGATTATATTTCTTGCTAATGTCAGTAATAACGTATCCGACGAGCTCATTTGTTTTTAAATACTGACCGATTATATTAATATTGTGACCGGCAAGAACATTATTGATTTGTGCAAGTATTCCCGGAACATTTTCATGTATATGAATTAGCCTGTGAGCGTTTTGAAATTCCGGAAGCTGAATCTCCGGAAAGTTGACACTATAAAAAGTATTTCCGCTGTTTATGAAATCAATTATTTTAGTCGGCACAAAGTTGCCTATATTCTTTTGCGCTTCCTCGGTACTCCCGCCGATATGAGGTGTCAGTATAACATTCGGAAGATTCTGCAATTCGGAAAAAAACGCATCATCGTTACCTGAGGGCTCTTCAGGAAAAACGTCTACAGAAGCTCCGCGGATCTTTCCGGCTTTAATATGTTTCGCAAGAGAATTAATATCCACAACATGTCCTCTGCTCAGATTTAAAAAAATTACGCGGTTCTTCATTTGTCTGAATTCTCTTTCACCAATGAAATTTGTATTTCCAGGATTTCCGTCTACATGCAGTGTGATTATATCTGATTTCTTTAAAAGCTCATTCAGTGTATTGCATTTCTTTGCATTGCCAAGCGCCAGCTTGTCCACAACGTCATAATAATAGACTTCCATCCCGAGATCTTCTGCCAGTACTGAAAGCTGAGAGCCGATCTTCCCGTAACCGATTATACCGATCTTCTTTCCCCTAATCTCAAAACTTCCCGCAGCAGATTTATCCCAATTTCCTTTGTGAAGAGAATTACTTTTATCAACTATATTCCGCATCAGAATGATTATTTCCGCAAGCGCAAGCTCAACTACACTTCTTGTATTACTGAAAGGAGCATTAAATACTGCGATACCTTTTCTGAGACATTCATTCAGATCTATCTGATTTGTTCCTATGCAGAATGCCCCAATGGAGATCAGCCGGTTCGCATTTTTTATGACTTCAGAACTGATATGGGTTTTTGATCTTATTCCCAGTATTGAAACATCTCTGATCTTTTCGCACAGATCTTTTTCATTAAGGCTTTTGGAGATTGATTCCACCTGATAGCCTTCTGTTTTAAAGATGTTGAATGCATCGACGTGAACATTTTCCAGAAGCAATACTTTAATTCTGTTTTTAGGATATGAAATAGACATAGGTAATTTATTTAAATATAAAAATTCATCCATGCTTGGAGTAACGTGATCAGCTTTTGCAGCAACAATATCTCTCTCAACATTTTCTGTGAAAGCAAAGAACTTATGCGCAAAACCGGCTTCCTTTAGTTCGTAGTCAGTATATCCGTCACCGATCACATACAGTTCTCCCTTGAGACCAAGCTCCTTAAGCTGTTTTATTTTACCGGAATTCTGACTCAGCAGATTCGTTTTATCAAAGCCGGTGATGTTTCCATTTTTATCAAACTCCAGTGTATTGGCATAAACGTTCTTTTCGGGAATATTAAATTTCCTTACAATCGGATAAATAATTTCCTTAAACCCTCCTGATAGAATGTAAATATCATTACCGTATTTTTTAAAAAAGGATTTGTTTCGGATTACTGACTTTGATATCTTTGAGCTGAGTTTTTTTATTAAAGAATCAAGATGAGTTCTGTTAGCTTTAAGCAGTTCAACTCTTGTCTTCAATGAATCGCCGAATGAGATCTTACCTTCCATGGTCCGGCTTGTAAGATCTTCGAATTTCTTTAAAAGTCCTTTTTTATCGGGATTCTTTTTTAAGGAAATTTTACAAAGTTCATCAAGAGCCTCAAGTCTTATGAATGTGCTGTCAAAATCTATTATGAATTTGATCCTGCTGTTTTGTTTTTTCAAATTGAAATTATCCTCTGCGTAAAATTATAATGAAATATTATATCACCCGTTGATAGTAATATTCGTGAAATTATTTCAATCAAAATAAAATATGACTGAATATTTCTTTATCATAAAAAAGAGCGGGAAACGGGACTCGAACCCGCGACGTCCACCTTGGGAAGGTGGCATTCTACCACTGAATTATTCCCGCTTTCAAAACTTCAAATATCAAAGTTCAATTTGTTCATGCTACAAAATAGCGAGCAAAAGAACTATTATAACCAAAACCAAAATAATAGTTATCAGAGTGTAGTTATCAAAGAAGGCTGTGTTTTCAACTTCGACAACATCATATTTTTCCTGCAAAGTTTTTTTATCATAGCCGCTGCTTACGATGCCGAATGCATCTGCATCTTTATCACCGTCACTGTCTGCAAAGAACATTGGAATCAGCATCTTCGGGAGAAATGAATTAATTTCATAATTGTCAAAATTCTTGTCCGCAAGAACAAAAAAAGGAATATCCGGCGTCCCGGTATTTTTGTAATACTCAACCTTCCCTTTTGATGTAAATTTCAGAATGTCAAATTTTCCGTCATTGTCTACATCTACAATCATGGGATTTTTTACTTTGACATTATTATTGATGTACTTTGCTGCTAAACTTTGTATATCTTTCTTACTGAATACAGTTTTTGTTTCTGACGGGGAGTTTGCTCTTAGGACAGAGCAAGACAGAAATAGAACGGCGATTACTTTGAATAATGTTTTCATTTTTCCGTTTTATTTAAGTTAATGGAAAATAGCTGAATCAAAATTCATTTGAAATCTAATTGTATTAACCAAATCAGAATTATCCACTGTGTTGTCCATATAGATTTATCAAATACAATTATAGTTGCAAATATCTCCATATTTGAAATATACAGTATCGACCTCTGCCACTCCAAGAGACTGTCTCAAAACATCCTCTTTTATTTATCGCAAAGTCGCAAAGTTCGCAAAGAAGATCAAAAAATATGATTTATTTCTTTGCGGTCTCTGCGAGATAATCACAGTTTTGAGACACTCTCCCCAACGTGCGGGGAGGACAGATGCAGGTTGTGTAACAATTCGTTAAGTTTTAAAAGATAATTTTATTAGAATAAAAAATATTTCGACAATTAGTTAAAACGCTGTGGATGGATGTGAATTTCAAATATACAGTTATGCCGGGGCTTTGGGAAACAGAAATTTCTGTTTCTTTAATCACGATTTTAAATCTTTAATTTTGTCAAATGCTTAAGTAAATTGCATACTGAATTTTTAATCTAAATTAATATATTTTGAAAGGTATCATATTAGCCGGCGGAGCCGGATCAAGACTTTATCCCGTTTCGAAGATTTACAGCAAGCAGCTTACATTAATATACGACAAGCCTCTCATTTATTATCCTCTGTCAATTCTAATGTTATCCGATATAAATGAAATTCTGATCATATCAAATGAGGAGACAATTCCGCTTTATAAAAAATTATTTGATGACGGTTCGGATTACGGATTGAAAATTGAGTATGCATTACAGACAGCGCCAAACGGAATTGCTGAATCATTTATAATCGGAGAAGAGTTCATTGGCAATGACGGAGTAACCCTGATCTTAGGCGATAATATTTTTTACGGCAATCTGGATTTCATTTATAAAGCAATGCAGAAAAATGACGGCGCAACTATTTTCGGGTACAGAGTGAATGATCCCGAAAGATACGGCATCGTTGAATTTGATGATAAGGGCAAAGCAGTTTCAATTGAAGAGAAGCCCGCAAATCCAAAATCAAATTATGCCGTGCCCGGATTATATGTCTTTGATAATGAAGTTGTAAAAATTTCAAAGAACATTAAGCCTTCTGCCAGAGGCGAGCTTGAGATAACGGATGTTAACAATGTCTATCTTAAAGAAGGAAAGCTTAATGTAGAGAAGATTGGAAGGGGAGTTGCATGGCTCGATACCGGAACGCCTGAATCCCTTTTGCAGGCATCTAATTTTTTCGGAGTTATTGAGGACAGACAGGGTCTGAAAGTTGCCTGCATAGAAGAGATAGCTTATAATAAAGGATTTATCGATGATAGAAAATTCAAGGAAATAATTTCTAAAATTCCGAGATCACTATATAAGGATTATCTGGAAAGAATCTTAAAAGAAAATTGACGGATGAAAGTTTTTAAGACAGAACTTGAAGGTGTGCTTGTAATCGAACCGGATTTCTTTACCGATGCAAGAGGATATTTTTTTGAATCATATAACCGGAAAAAATATGAAGATGCCGGATTGAATTTCAGCTTTGTTCAGGATAATATATCAAAATCTCAGAAGGGAACCGTCAGAGGTCTGCATTATCAGATCGGTGATTATGCCCAGGGAAAGCTTTGTCAGGTTCTTACCGGAAACGTACTTGATGTTGCGGTGGATATAAGATTCGGATCGGAAACATTCGGAAAATATTTTTCGGTAGAACTTACCGGAGAGAATCACAAACAAATCTGGATCCCTCCGGGCTTTGCGCATGGATTCTCTGTGCTTTCTGATGATACAATATTCTCTTACAAATGCACTGCTTTCTACAGCAGGGAAGATGAGAGAGCAATAATTTATAATGACGCTGATCTGGGTATAAACTGGAAAACAGATAAACCGATCGTTTCTGAAAAAGATCTGAAAGCAAGAAAGTTCAAAGAGATTGATAAAGATTTTATTTATTGATCTGATCTTCTCTGAATTCTTTGTGACTCAATTTACTGTTTTTAAGAACATTTTTAAAATAATCATAAGTAATCTTCAGTCCTTCTTTTCTTGATACCTTCGGCTCCCAGGCGAGTAATTCTTTTGCTTTAGTTATATCAGGCTGCCTCTGCTTAGGATCATCTTTCGGAAGCGGTTTGTAAATTATTTTCTGGTCTGTTCCGGTAAGCTTTATTATCTCTTCCGCAAATTCTCTTATAGATATCTCATCCGGGTTGCCTATATTAACAGGATAGACATAGTCACTTAGAAGTAATCTGTATATCCCTTCTATCAGATCATCCACGTAGCAAAACGATCTGGTCTGACTTCCGTCTCCAAACACTGTAATATCCTCTCCTCTAATTGCCTGACCGAAAAAAGCAGGTAAAGCTCTTCCGTCATTTAGCCGCATTCTCGGTCCGTAAGTATTGAATATTCTCACTATCCGTGTATCAAGTTTATGATATGTATGATAAGCCATCGTAATAGCTTCCTGAAATCTCTTTGCTTCGTCGTATACACCGCGCGGTCCTATAGGATTTACATTTCCCCAATATTCTTCATTCTGAGGATGAACTGAAGGATCACCATATATTTCAGATGTGGATGCAATAAGGAATCTTGCATTCTTTTCTTTTGCCAGTCCAAGAAGATTATGCGTTCCGAGAGATCCGACTTTCAATGTCTGTATAGGGATTTTAAGATAATCTATCGGACTTGCGGGCGAGGCAAAATGGAGAATGTAATCAAGCTTGCCCGGCACATGTACGAATTTAGTTACATCGTGAAAATAAAATTCAAATTCCTTTAAAGGGAAAAGATGCTCTATGTTTTTAATTGAGCCGGTAATAAGATTATCCATTCCTATGACAGTATATCCTTCTTTAATGAATCTGTCGCTCAAATTTGAACCGAGAAAACCTGCAGCTCCCGTGATCAATATTCTTTTCTTTGTTGTATTGTTAGTAGGCATTTAGTATTAAATTTTTGAGAACAATTTAATCATTCCTGTAAAAACATTTCAGATATAAATTATTCTAACTTTATATTATATTGTAGAGTTTATAAAGTTTGTCAAGTTTATAAAGTTTGTAAAGTTTGTAAAGTTTGTCAAGTTTGTCAAGTTTGTCAAGTTCATAAAGTTTGTCAAGTTCATAAAGTTTGTAAAGTTTTTTA
>CAZLOL010000230.1:0-5887 GCA_964561045.1 uncultured Ignavibacteriaceae bacterium
TCAATGTTCAATGTTCAATGTTCAATGTTCAATGTTCAATGTTCAATGTTCAATATTCAATGCAGTATAAAACATTTAGGGATGCAGTTTTATTCTAATAAATAAATTCGGAATCGAAGTAATTTTTCACCGGGGGAGAGCTTTCATTGACAGGTTTTATAGCCTTCCATGAATGCTTTTATCGGAAGCTCTTACAAAAAAAAGTGGACTAAAAACTAAGTCTTTAATTCAAGATCAAAAACGATTTGTACGGACGTGAAGTCAAATGTCCTACATAATATAAAAAATATGTTTTAAATAAAATTTGAAAAATATATTTCAAATCAATTAGATCAGACATTCCTGATTGATAAAAAAAACATTAAGCAAATCAGGTCAGGCAGAAATGTCCAAACTGCTAACTTAAATTTTAATTAAATTAAAACTTCGCATTTATGCCTATTGTCGGAAGAATAGGAAACATACCTACCACATTTCTCTTAATATATAACCCGTCCTCTAAATAATAATCATATCCCAGAACATTCTTCCTGTTATATGCATTAATTACATCTATATAAAATGCCCAGTCGGTTCCCCAGAAGTTTGTATAATATGTACCACGCAGATCAAGACGGTGATACGCAGGTCTTTCGTCGGCATATAAATTCTCTTTTCCGCCGTAATCAAGATTGAAAACTACCTGCTGAGTGAGCGGATTTACAGCAATTGAATCTCCGACTATCCTCGGTGTTATTCCCACCGGTGTCGTAATTGGAAAGTTCGTTGCATAAGTCCACCTTGTGCTCAATTCAAAAGAGGGAGAGAATCTGTAATTCAGAACAACGTTTGCAGTGTGCCTTTGCTCGAATCTGTATGGAGTCGTTACACCGTATTTCTCCCTGTCTGAAAATGACAATGAATAATTAACCCATCCGTACAACTTTGTCCTTTGAGTTGTAAATTTTTTTTCAAGACTTAATTCGAGTCCGTATGCATTACCTGTTCCTGCATTTACGGGATTTGTTGTGAGAGAATCATAAGGTAATTTTTCCTCTGACCTCTGCCAGTTGTAATAGTTTTTTATATATTCAGGGTCATTGTTTGATGGATCTTTCAATGTATATTCGTATCTGTATCCTGTCAATTCCTGCTGCTCAATAAGGTTGTTAAATCTTTTATAATATCCTTCTATCTTTGTGAACCAGTCGTTAGTGATCCATTTATCCACACCGAGTATAAAATGTGTCGCCTCTTCGGCTTTAAGTCCGTTTTCGTCTGCATTTCTCAGATCAAAAAATGTTCTGCCGTCAACCAGCTTTTCCAGACCCGGCGACTGAAAATACATTCCGACAGATCCTCTTACTGTTGTTAACGGATCAAGCGCATATCCTATATTGAATCTTGGCGACAGATAAGGCGTCTTAATTATCTGAAAATAATCAAGCCTGAGCGAGGGCTGTACAAAAAACTGATTCGTGAACTTGAACATGCTTTGACCGTAAAGATATGCTCTTAAATTGTCTTCTCCCTGAAGATCAAAATTATCGAGTAATGCAGAAGCAGAAGGAAAGTTTCTTATGAACGACCTGAACTGTTCATCTATCTTCAGATTATAATTAAGATCTGTTCTTACAATATCAACTCCGCCGCCGAACTCCTGTTCCGAATTCTTATTCATTTTTATAGATCGGTTTCCCAGAGAGAATTTTCTGAATGTATATTTGGAATCAAAATCCAGTCCGAGCAAAGCTCCTATCTGTCTTAAACTGTCTCTCTGCTCAGGCGTATAATCTTCCCGGTCAATAAGAGGATCAAGTATCTCACTGTTAAAGTCATTGTCACCTGTGTTTCTGTACCATGATAATGTTGTGCGGGAAACAAAATTAGGATCCGGAGAATATTGCCATGTAAAACCAAGCAGATCATTTTTTGTAACATCATTGACTGCTATGCTGTCTGCCTGTTCATTATCATCTCCAGGAATTATATCAACTCCGTCATTTGAAAAAACTCCGTTCACTAAAAACTTATGATACTTGAATGGTCCGAATGCCAGCTTGAACTGTAAGTCCCTGAACGAAGGAAAAGAAGAATTCTCAGTTATCAGCCCGGCTCTCTTTGCAAAAGGTCCGACTATAAGATCATAATAAGTTCGTCTGCTTGAAACTAACCATGAGCCCGGAACATTGAACGGATTCTTACCATTAAATATTACATTAGCATTTGATATGCTTATGTTTACAGTTGAAGATAGATATTTTTGTTTTGTACCTTCAAGATTCGTCACATCCAGAACAGCCGAAAGCCTGTCACCGTATTTAGAGGGAAAACCTCCTGTAATAAGCGTAATGTCTCTTAAGGTTTCAGGATTGAACATGCTTACAAGACCGTACAATCTGTAAGGATTAAATATTTCCACATCGTCCATAATAATAAGGTTCTCATCCGGACCTGAACCTCTTATAATGAGCTGGGATGAAAAATCATTCGGAGCAGTCACGCCTGGAAGAGACTGCAGCGATCTTAAAACATCTTCCACAGCGCCGGGAAGCATCTTAACATTCTGCGGCTTCATATTATAAAGACTTGTCCGCAGGTCTTCCTGCCGCTGTTTAAACTCACCTTCAACTTCAATCTCATCGGTACTAACTATTTTTTCAATAAGATATATATCCAATAATTTATTTTCATCTTTCTTAAGTTCATAGTTTTTATATTCATACGTATTATATCCGGGATTTTTAATTGAAATATTATATTTACCTGGAAGGATCTCAATTTCGTATCTGCCGCTGTTGTCAGAAGAAGTCTGATAAGTATAAAATTCATTTGAAAAACTTATCATTATATTTCCAAGCTTAATGTTTTCATCGCTGAAAACAGCTCCGCTTATCGTTGCTTTTCCTGAATCATTTGATGTTTGTGTAAAAGCAGGGGAGAATGTAATAAAAAACAGTATAACTGCGATAAAAAATTTGGTCATTTAGTCTTAAAATGTGATTAAACTTACATTTTTCAAAACGTAAACTAAACACTTTAAGTTTCATTTCAACAAGATACTGATTATGTTTTTTGGGGAAATGATATTGTGGAGATGCCTAACTTGAATGCGTTCGTTTGATTAATTTATTATTAATTTTAAGGGCTTTTACGGGATGCGTTTTTTTGGGAATGACGTCCAATTAGAATCTGTTCGTTCGATTATTTATATATAATTAGGGTATCTTTACACTCAATTAAAAACAATCTGTTTGGCTGTTCTGGGAATTTTCACAATGTGATATGGCTGAGTTTCAACTGCGGTACCTGTTTCAGGGATAATGTTTTCAATTGTGATATTAATGCTTTCAGAACTCTCCACAACATTTTTAATTTCAATTGAACAACCGCCAATAGGTCTTAAATCGCTGAATGCAGCTATAATTAAATATTCAGAAAAATTAATCTCAGTTTCGGTAAAACTACCGGTAACATTATTTACAGAGTCCATCTTATTTTTTAATTCATTCCAAACAGCGGTATCTGATATGACAGTGTTTTGCTGCTGAATTCCTTCCTGACCTGCTCCGTATAGATCACCTTTACCGATAAGAGCAGGATTGATCTGAATATATGAATCTTCATTAACGCCGCAGCTGAAGAAATAAAATGATAATATTAATAGAGCTGCAGCACTCTTTATATGGATACAGAAAATATTTTTTTTGTTTAACATTTATTTTTATATTAATGACAAAATGATCTTATTGCAAATATTAATAAAATATATCAAAGAAAATATGAGTGACAACACTTATTTTTTGAATCTCTACCGGAGCTGACCCCAAAATTTTGGAAGGTAGTGTTTCTCTCCAAATATCTGTAATTTTTGAAGAAAGAATTACTGAATATTTAAACAAAAAAAGTTCATTTACTCAAAATTTTTTCAAACTCGAATAATCTATTTCAAAATAAAGAATTGTTAATATTTTCCAATTAAAAATAAGTAGTTCAAGTTTCTAAATTAATAAGAATCTGTATGCATTTTTTTATAAAAGGTTTACCTGTAAAAGCAGATAGTGAATAATCGATAGTTGGTATTGGTTTACCTAAAGTCATCATATATTTAAAACGGAATCCGGAAATTTTCCGGACTCCGTTATTAATGTTCAATGTTCAAAGTTCAACCATCTATTTACCCAATTAATTATTTCACGAGGACCATTCTCTTCTCAGAAGTATAGCTCTGCCCGTTAGCATCTGCTGACATTCTGTATAGGTAAACTCCGGTCGAAATATTCGATGCATTGAAATCAACAGTATAGTATCCTGAAGATTGCAATTCATTCACAAGCGTAACGACTTCCCTTCCTGTCATATCAAATACTTTCAGACTTACTTTTGCATCGAACGGCAGATCATAGTTTATTTTTGTCGAAGGATTGAAAGGGTTCGGATAGTTCTGTGACAAACTGAACTTCTCCGGTGATCCAACTATCACTTCATTTGAAAGATTATGATATTCATAATTACCGTTGAAATCTGTCTGCTTAAGCCTGTATATATATTTCCCATGACTCAGACCTCTGTCTGTGAACTGATAAAAACTGTTCTCGGAGGTATTTCCGTTACCGGCTACGAATCCGGCTTTCTTCCATTCGTTTGCCATTTGACCTTTGACCTCTGATCGTTCTATATCAAATCCCGAATTATTAATTTCTCTTGAAGTACTCCAGTTTAAAATGACATTACCTCCGCTGACTGTTGAGATGAATGAAGTAAGTTCAACCGGTAATACAGGATCAGATAAATTTCTCGATATGCCTCCGTTATCTCTTACAGCCCACATATATCTTCCCTGAGGTGACATGAAGATATGTGTATATGTTCCGGCAGCCGTGTAATCATTGCTCCAGTTTGTTCCGTCATTGGAAGTTTTATAAACTGAAGTGCCTCTTACATAATACCAGGTACTTCCTACTCCGGTTATACCCAATATATTTCCTGTACCTATTGCATTCACGTCAGTCCAGGTTGTGCCAAAGTCATTTGAAAAAAGCATTTTATCACTTCCTGTCATCAGACTGTTACTATCAATTGCCC
This sequence comes from uncultured Ignavibacteriaceae bacterium, assembly GCA_964561045.1. Classification (GTDB taxonomy): domain Bacteria; phylum Bacteroidota; class Ignavibacteria; order Tepidaquicellales; family Tepidaquicellaceae; genus JAGPCH01. The sequence goes on from CAZLOL010000230.1 coordinate 5,065, forward strand.
AGATTGCCATAGAATTTACAAGTCCGGGTGTAGGATGTGTAAGAACCAATCCATTTCCAAAGGGCTGATAAACTCTGCCGGAGTTTGTTCCGAAAAATACGGAGAAACCTACATCATACGGCTGACAGTTTGAATTATTCCATCCTGCTTCTCCCGGTAGAGAGGGATGATAAAGTCCGGTGGAATCCCAGGTGGAGCCGAAATCGAAACTGATAAAGGATGACCATCTGCCTCCGACAGGATCGCCACCCAATCCGCAAACCGGAAAACCGTTGAATTTCCTGACTGAATTTACGAAGCCTCCGGGCTGATTGAAAGTCTGAGTCCAGGTAGCTCCGCCGTCAATTGTTTTGTATGCTACACCGGCAGTTGAACTAGCCCCGCCTACTAATGCGACCATAGCGTCAATACCGAAAATATTGTAAAGACCAACAGCAGGATCAGGTGAAGTTGTAACCGTCCAGTTAACTCCGGAATTAATAGTACGTAAGACTACTCCGTTTTCTCCGCAAGCCCAGACAACGTTGTTATCTACTGCGTGAACGGAATAAATTGCTGTTGTAATGCCTGATGACTGCTCTGTCCATTGAGCAAAGTTGTTACTTGTAAAACAGATGATGCAAAACAATGAAAGAATAAATGTTTTCATTTTTGTTTTCCTTTTTGTTTAAGTTAATAAATGTTTTTTAGAAATATGTTGCCTTGTTTCAAATCAACCTTCCTAAAATGATTAATTTGAAAAATCAGAATTCCTTTTTTAATTTGTCCGAATTATAATTTGGTATCGAAATTTGATCAGCTTAAAATTAATAAGAACAATTTA
>CAZLOL010000231.1:0-5858 GCA_964561045.1 uncultured Ignavibacteriaceae bacterium
ATAAGTACATTCTAAAAAATATATTATGCCTGCTGAATTTTTCAGCAGGCATATTACTAAAACTAAATGTTTTAATATAAGGAGAAAAAATGAAAAAAATAGTTTTCTACATAATTATAATAATAACCCTCTTATGTAATTCTTTATATGCAGGACCAAAAAATAAATTTGGTTTATCTGCTGCTACAGAATTAATGATACCGGTTGGTTCGATAAGTACTGCCATGGGAGGTTCTAATTTAGCAACTACCTCAGGGTTAGATGCTATTTACTGGAATCCGGCAGGAATGTCAAACCTAAGTACAAAAACCGGTGAAGCTTTATTTTCCAATCAGATTTACATTGCTGATATTAGTGTAAATTACTTTGCAGGTGCTTACAAACTTTCAAATGTAGGGACATTTGGTATATCAGTAAAAGCGCTGGATTTCGGTAATATCGAAGTTACAACAGTGAACTCTCCGGACGGAACAGGTGAAACATATTCACCGACATTTCTTAATATAGGTTTATCTTATGCAAGGAATATGACTGACAGGATTTCATTTGGAACAACTTTCAAAGTCATATATAATGAGATCAGCAGGGAATCAGCTAAAGGATTTGCTTTTGATTTCGGTTTACAATACAATGTTGTAGGATCAGGATTACAATTCGGAGTAGCTCTGAAAAATTTAGGACCAAGTATGACTTTTACCGGTCCGGATCTGGAATCTTTTTATCTTCCTTCAGGAACACCTATTGGAACAAACGGCGAACCGAGATCAATTATCTTAGCAGATTTTGAATTGCCTACAGCATTCTCACTTGGATTGAGTTATGATTTCAGATTAGATAAGAAAAATAATCTGAATGTTAACGGAACATTCCAGAATAATAGTTTCTCGACTGACGACTATAATCTTGGTCTGGAATATAATTTCAACAAAATGGTCTATCTGAGAGGTGGTTACATGTTTACACAGGAAAATGAGGATAATGACAACAGAATTTTCACAGGACCGACTTTCGGTGCAGGATTTAATTATAATGCAAGCAGTTCATTAAATGTTGGTTTTGATTATGCATACAGAGTTGCAGATAAGTTTGATGCAAATCAGTATTTTACAATCAGACTTGGATTCTAGGAAGATCAGGATTTAAAGATATATTCTATTAAATAAAAGGTAATCAAGAAATTGATTACCTTTTTAATTTAACTCATTTTTATATGAAAAAGATTTTATTTGTAATAATTCTTTTGATATTGCAGATCTCACAGGGTCTATGTGACAATAACATTGTTTTTAATTACGATTACTCAGTGTTCAAAGGTGAGGACGGAAAATCAATTCTGGAAATATATTATTCAGTAAGTCAGCAATCACTCACTTACATTAAAACAGAAAATCAATACGAGGCTGCAGCATTAGTGCAGATAACTATTTCTGATATAACAGGCAGCAGCATATTTTTTTCCGATGTCTATAAAAGTCCTTCCGTAATAGATGATACATCAAAGAATAATATTAATCAGAAACTGATCGGGCAGGTTAATTATCTGCTTGAAAACGGCAAATATAAATTATCAATAATGGGGAGTGATTTTTATGATTCTATTAAAAGTGATCAGTTTGAACAGGAAATTACTGTTGACTTTTCAGGATCAGGAAAAGTAATGATTAGTGATATTGAACTTTCAACATCAATATACAAATCTGACAATACGAAGAGCCCTTTTTATAAAAATACACTGGAGATAATTCCAAATCCATCCGGATTATACGGAATGAACCTTAATGAACTTCACTATTATTACGAAATTTACGGTCTTACAGAAAACAACATCTCGGAAAATTACACAATAAATTATTCGGTAAATGATCTTAACAATGTTAATCTGATATCAAGCAGTAAGCAATTCAAAAGAAAAAATGATTCGAAAGCGGATTTTGGAAAATTTATAATAGACAGTTTAGACAGAGGTTCTTATTTTTTCAAAGTTACTATTTCCGATACGCTGAAAAATGTAAATATCAGCAGTGAAAAAAAGTTTTATATTTTTAATAACAGCAGGATACCGGTCACAACATCAGACCAGAATGATTATCTTAAAAGTGAATATTCCAACAAATCAGAAGCTGAGATTGAAAATGATTTTGACAAAATGATATATGTAATGAGTGATAAGGACAAGGATAAATTTGAAGAACTTAATACACTTAATGATAAAAGAAAGTTTCTATTTGAGTTTTGGAAAGCAAAGGATATTAATCCGAATACTCAGGTACTTGAATCGAAAATAACATATTTTAAAAGAGTAAGCGAAGCTAATAAATCATATAAGGAAGCATATACTGAAGGCTGGAAAACCGACAGGGGAAGAATTTATATAATTTATGGTCAGCCAGATGATGTTGAAAAATATCCGTTTGAATCACAATCAAAAAGCTATGAGATATGGAAATATAATTCTATAGAAGGCGGAGGTGAATGTTCATTTGTGGAGATTCAGCAGGCAACAGGGGTTTATAAATTAGTACACAGTACTTTCCGGAATGAATTAAGGAATATGGACTGGAGAGATCAAATTGATAAATACTGATCATCATGAATAAAAATTTTAGAATATTTCTGCTTTCATTTTTTTTTGCAACAGCTTTGTGGCTTTATATAAGCTTAAATCTCAGCTACTCTCTTGATGTTTCAATTCCTTTTGAGATACAAACAACAAAATCACAGGCGCTGACAGAGGAAGTACCGAATACGATCGATGTGAAGGTCAAAGGTAAGGGCTGGGACCTGTTAAATATTCTCATTTCCAAAGATCTCAAATACAGCCTGGATATTTCGAAGCTGAGAAAAGATTCAAAGATCATAACTGAGCAGTTTGTTAATGAAAGACTGAATCTGCAGCAGAACGTTTCAATACTTGAGATCAATCCGGATACTATCAGCATTAACTTCGATAAAGTGTTTGAGAAACTTGTTCCCTTAAAAAACAACATAGTTCTAAATCTTAAGGAAGGATACAGTATAGTTGGAAATCCTGTTTTAATTCCGGATTCAGTAAAGATACAAGGGGCATCCTATTTGCTTAACAAAATTAAATTCATTCCTACTGAAGTGAAAGTTATCAATAATGTAAATTCGGATATTCAAGGTGTTGTGAATATCAAAGATACTTTATCTAGCTTAATAAAGGTTGAACTTAAACAGGTAAATTTCAGATACAGGATACAGCTTTCAGCTGAAAAGAACATAGATGACATACTGATAAACGTACTGAATGTTCCTCAGGATAAAGAAGTCCTTTTGATTCCTCCAAAGCTGAATATTTCACTCAGAGGCGGAGTGGAACAGCTTTCTCAGATAACTCCTGCTGATGTGATAGTCAATATAGAATTCGGTAAGATTGAAAACGATACTCTTGGATTTGTGATACCGGATCTTATAATTCCGGATGAAACATCTTTGCTTAAAACAGAGCCGCAGAAGTTGCAATACATAATAAAAAACAAACAGTAAACAGAGATTGTTTAAGTATTTAAAAAGTGAATTAAGCTCCCTCCTAAGTGAGATCAGAAAATTAGATTTTAAGATCTCATACATTTTCATGTCAATTGCATTCATAATTTTTCTTTCATTATCAATCTCATCTCCTAATTTCTATTACGAAAATTTCAGCAGGGACAGATTCTTTTCACGGATTTACTGGTTTCTTGCAGACGGGAGTATCATGTTCATTCTGCCGCTCCTGTCGATCAAATTTGTTTTCAAAGAAAAATTATCGGATTATGGATTTACATTGGGGGATAAAAAGTTCGGTCTCATTACTTCTGTAATTTTTTTAATTGTTATGCTTATAGTTGTATGGATCGTTTCAGGATCACAAACATTTGCAATTACTTATCCTCAGGGTGGTCCCAGGGTCAAAGAAAGTCTTTTGATCTTTGTATTATATGAACTGTGTATCCTCATCTACATGCTCGGCTGGGAATTTTTCTGGAGGGGTTATACTCTCTTCGGTTTGAAATCCAGATTCGGCTACTATGCCGTATTCATTCAGATGATCCCTTTCTTTATACTTCATAAAGGAAAGCCGGAAATTGAATTGTTCGCATCAATTTTTGCAGGATTGATCTTAGGTGTTCAGGCTATCCGAAGCGGATCATTTATATATTGCTGGATACTTCACTGGATAGTGATGTTATCAATTGACGGAATTTCTGTATTAAGATCGCAAAAAAGTGTTTATGGGATTAGTTTAAATGATCTTGTGAAATTATTTTTTTAAACAGTTATTATATTCCTTTCTGTTTGTATCTGTGCCTTTAATAAAACCGATTTAAAAACTGTTATTGAGAATTTAATAATTAATATACTTCAGCTGTATTATTTATTACGCACAAAAGCTATTTATTTTAATTTACATTTTACCGCATATGTAATGTATATGATGAAGAAAATTCATTGCGGTCTCAGCTGACTCATACAAGAATAAAAGAATTGTTAATGTTATTATAAATTTTTATTATAAATCAGATTCACAACCCTCACAATTTTAATTAATTGTGAGGTTTTTTTTTATTATAATTTAATAAGAAGGAGGTAGATCAGGATACTTAAATTACTATTCACTTAATACATTTCTTAAATTTTAACTTCAAAGCCATGGATAAAAGAATTGTTATCATCGCGATACCAATTATGTTTCTGGCTGCTTTCGGGTTAATGTTTTCAGATCAGCCTGAAGGAATCAAGAATCACAATGGTACTTTCCCTCAAAGAAATTTATCCAACCCTGACCAGATTCAAGCAATTAGTTCAAATCAGTTAGATGCAAATCAGATCAGCACATGGTTCAGAACCAACGGCTCATTCAACAGGGATCCGAGTACGGGTAATCCTGGATTTATCTGGCCGATAGGATCCGGAAAAACTGCAAGATATGCTTCGGGTTTATGGCTCGGATGTATTGTCGGAAATGATACATTAACTGCTGTAGCAGCTTTCTCTTATGATTATACAAACGGATATGTAGATGCACAAGGCAATGCTCAGGGAAGTGAGGACCCTCTGTACAGGATATATAAAATATCAGAAGGAAATACAACAGGTGCTGATTACCTCGCCTGGCCGGTTAACCAGGGCGCATATACTGATTCATTAGGTCAACCTTTGAATCTCGGAGCTCAGACAATGTTCTATGTTTATACAGATGCTTATCCTCACGCATCAGGATCAACCAGCCTTCAATCGCTGAAAGCCCAGATCCTTCAGACAAACTGGGCTTACAATGTAAATGGTCCTCTTGGAAATATTGTTTTTCAGGAATACCGTGTAATCAACAAAAGCTCAAATGTCTGGACACAGACTTACTTAGCACAGTGGACGGATGATGATCTTGGAACTTTAACGGATGATAAAATAGGCGTTGATACTTCATTAGATCTTGGATATACATATAACGCAACAAACAATGACGGTATTTACGGTGCGGCTCCTCCTGCAGTAGGTTTTGACTTTTTCAGAGGTGCACTGGTTCCTTCTCCCGGAGATACAGTAAGGTATTATAGTCCTCCGGGAACCAATAATCTTGTTGTAAAACCTAATTTTAAAGATCTTGGTTTGACGGTCTTTAATTTCTATAACAACACAAACCCGCTTCCGTCAGATCCATTGAACAATACAGAAACATACAGAGTACTGGAAGGAAAATGGAAAACAAATGATTCTTGGGTTACACCGGGAGGTGATACTACAAGAAAGTGTTTTACCGGTGATCCTGTAACAGGCACAGGCTGGCTCATGCCTGGTGAAGGTGACAGAAGATTCTTACAGAGCACAGGTCCGTTTTCAATGAGTCCGAATGATAC
>CAZLOL010000232.1:0-5810 GCA_964561045.1 uncultured Ignavibacteriaceae bacterium
ACAAACTTGACAAACTTGACAAACTTGACAAACTTTATAAACTTTACAAACTAATATTTTATCCGTATTTTTGTATAGTTCTTTATAAAAGATATTTAGGTTCCTAAGTTTTAGGATTAAAAGGGAATACGGTGAGATACCGTAACTGTCCCCGCAACTGTAATAAAGAAGACCTGATCAATAGTCCACTGCTCTGTAAATAGAATGGGAAGGTGATCGGGAAACAGCTTTTAAGTCAGGAGACCTGCCGGAATATTTTTCAAAAATCTTCGAGGGAAAAGATATATGAATCAATTACAAAGAAACTCCCTGTTTCTTTTTAACCCGTCATATGCAATTCTTATGAAGAGTGAAAAGAAGCAGGGAGTTTTTTGTTTAATTACAAATTATTAATATTCAGTTCTATTATTAGTAAAATTTTCTAAAGAACATATTGCAATTATAAATCATTGAGATTCACACTTTACATATTTTTATTATGGATTTGTTTGAACGGGAGTTTTTTAAATACTGCTGTATCTCAGAACAAAGATTCAGTTAAATATAAGACGGAAGAGATTAACGTATACAGTAATAAGATAATCGCAAATAAATATACTTCACCTGTAAAGATCCAGATAATAGACAGTCATGAAATTCAGAATAAGAACGGAGAAAGTCTGTCTGATATATTGCAGCTGGGAGCGGGAGTATACATAAAATCTTACGGAGGAAATTATTCGCTGAATACGGTTTCGCTCAATGGTCTCGGTGCTGAGCATACATTAGTACTGTTAAATGGTTTTAAAATGAATTCATCACAGAATAACTTAATTGATCTGAACACTATTACAAAGGATAATATAGAAACCATAGAGATAATGAATAGTGGTTCGAGCTCAATTTACGGTTCTGAGGCAATGGGAGGTGTCGTCAATATTGTTACAAAAAATATCCCGCAAAATGATCTGAGCCTGAAAATCAACGGACAGGCGGGTTCTTTTGAGCAAAGAAAATTCTTCGCCGGATTAGGAAAAAACTTTAAGAATATCAGTATGGATCTGAATTTCTCTAAAGAAACTTCATTGAATAATTTCAACTATTATTTTGATAACGGCTTTGAAAAATTATTAAAGGAAAGAGCTAATTCAAATTATGATTTCTCAAACTATACTGCCGATATCAAGTATTTTTTTAACGAACTTTCTTCTCTGAATTATTTCATAAATTATTCTGATCAGGAAAGAAACTTTCCCGGTATAGAGACAGGATCAGCTCCCTCAAATACAATTCAGTCGGATAAAAATCTCAACAGTATATTATCGTACATAAATAAAGTTTCGGAAAATATTTCTTTTAATACACAGTTAAATTATCAGGTCAATCTGCAGAAATATTCAGACAAAACCATAACTGACAGTTACTATAAGAATATATATTTATCAAATTCTACGCAGGTAAATTATACTTTAAAAGATTTTGAAATTGTAAGCGGTTTTCAATTAAACTATTCCGGACTTAAAAGCAATGAAACGCAGGAAAATATTAACAGATATCAGCCCGGAATATTTGTAGTCTCGAAAATAAATATAAACAAATCGTTAGAAATATATCCTTCAGTAAGATACGATCACATTTCTGATATAAATGATAATGTAATATCGGGTAAATTTGGATTTAATGTGAAGCCTTTCAATGATGTAAGATTAAATTTAAAAGCAAGCGCCGGAAATAATTATGCAGCGCCGACTTTCAACGAGTTGTACTGGAAAGAACTGGGAAATAAGGATCTAATGCCGGAACGATCTCTGAATATCGAAGCAGGGGTTATATATGGCTTCAATTTTATCTCAGATAACTTCATTGAATTAACTTATACTCACATAAATGCAAAAAATAAGATTGTATGGTCTCCGAACTCTGGCGGATTATGGACTCCGGATAATATTGGTTCGTCGACTTCAAATGTAATACTTATAGAAACCATTATGAAGAAGCAACTAACAGATGAACTAAGTGCGGTTTTAAATATAAATTATTCCTATACAAAGTCAGTGAAGAAGAGCAGCGATTATTACGGAGATCCGACCTTTGATAAGCAGATATTTTATATCCCTCTTGAATTAGGGAAGTGCAATTTAAATCTGAATTATAATAAATCCGGGATCAATCTTTTTTATACTTTTACTGGTAAAAGATATATAAATTTTGAGAATACAGAATATCTAAAAGCGGTGGATATGTTCGAAGGAAATATATATCAGAATATCGAAATTGGGAAAATTAATACTCAGATCAGATTTGAAGTTAATAATATTTTTAATGCCGATTATCAGATCATTGCAGGATATCCGATGCCGCTGAGAAATTATAAGTTGAGCCTGAGTTTTGAATATTAAGTATTAGGTTTTTAGTATTGAGTATTTAGTAATGGGATTTTATAATTTAATTGAAATTCAGATTTAAAAAATAAATATTTTCTTATGACGAAAATTGAAGATGCTAAGATTGCAGGAGGAAGTAAGTATAAAGAAAAGATCCTGAAAACCATAGAGAGTTATAAGGAACTGCCTGCAGAGTCTAAACATTGTTTCCATGTTTATTACGGTTACGGTAAAGGTAAGACGACCTGTGTGATGGGATTAATTATGAGAGCCCTTGGCGCAGGTCTTAAAGTCAGACTTGTACAGTTCGATAAAGGTTATGAAGGAATGAATGAACATTATGCCGAGCTTAATACTCTTCGTAAGTTGAAAGATAGCGGTTGTGATATTGAGTTCTATTCCACCGGATGTGAAAGAATGAATGCTGACGGAACTTTCCGGTTTAAAAATTCTGATGATGATTTCAAAGAAGCGAAAAGGGGATTAGAGATAGCAAAAGATCTCATCATTAGCGGCAGTCAGGATCTTCTGATATTAGACGAAGCCATTGCTGCTGTTGTTTATCATTTACTGGAGAAGAAAGATATTGAAGAACTTACAGAATTATGGAATAAGAATAAGAAATTTGAACTTGTCATGACAGGTCACAAGATATGGGATGAACTGGAAGAAAAGGCAGATCTGATTACTGAGATGAGAAAAGTCAAACATTATTTTGATAAAGGCATTCCTATCAGAACAGGAATAGATTTTTAACAGTGGATTAAATAATAACAGTCCAACAGGAAAGACATCGGTTTGAATATCCGGAATAAAATAGTTGCAAGATTAAAATATTCCCTTTACCGGAATTAAATATACAATGGAAAGAAAATATAATATCCTTAAATGCATTTGTTATGACACAACTTTTGAACAAATGAAAAAGATCATGAAAGAAAAAAATATTAATAATATAGAAGAACTTAAGGAAATTAAACTTGTGGCAGATAATTGTAAATTGTGTCTGCCCTATATTCAGAAAATGATTGAAACAGGTCAGACTGAATTTGAGATAATTTTAGATTAATAATTATATTAAAATCAAAGAAAGGAAAATATTGAACAGATTATTCACAGTCCTGATCATAATAATTATTTTTATATATAATAGCGGATGTAACCGTGATGAGATAATTACAGCTCCGGTTACCGTCAATACTTCAAAAGGAGCTTATGTTCTTTCTGAAGGCGGTTTTAGTCCAGGAACGAGCAAGCTCTCTTTTTATAACAGAACCAAAGACAGTTTTTATGTCAGTATATTTAATCCGGGAAGCATTGGGCTTTCACCGGACGGAATGATACTGCATAACAATAACTTGTATATTACGGAACAGGGAAATTTCGGATCAGCAGGGAAAATATATAAAACCGATACAAACGGAACTGTGATCTCATCTGCAGACGTTGGCACAAATCCCTATTCACTCGCTATCGCAAACAATAAAATATATATCACAAACGGACCCGCGAATAATGTATCAGTTCTGGATATAAATTCATTTGCTCTTTTGAGTACTGTAAGTGTCGGTATATATCCTCAGGAAATCATTTCAATAGGGAACAAAGTTTTTGTGTGCAATACAAGTGTTTTTAACGGTCCGTATGATTCCACTGTTTCTGTGATAGATGCATCGATTGATCAGGTAGTTGCCTCAATAATTGTCAGGAAAACTCCCTCGGCTTTAGGCGTTACCACAGACGGGAAGTTACTTGTCGGTTGCCCCGGAAATTCATCCGCTGCAGCAATATTTAAGATCGATCCCAATACATACAATAAGCTGGATTCATTTACAAATCTGAATTACGGATTCTGCAAAGATATTTCAGTCATGTCTTCTGACAGAATCAGCTACATAGCAGGAAGTGCTTATGCCGAAGCAGGAATTGTTACCTATAATATGAGTTCACGTGTATCAACATTAGCAATTGATCAGCCTTCAACAGGACTAAACTATAGTTTAGCTTATGATGTGGAATCAGCTTCAATATATATTGGCTATGTTCCCGGATTTACTGTAAGCGGAAAAATGCAAATATATAACACGAGTGGTGTTATACAAAAGGAATATACAATTACAAATGCTATTGCTCCAAGGCGTATTGTCATTAAAAAATAATCTGCTGATTTCGATTTATTCTATTTCTAACAATGATTATATTTAAGTCAATGAAAATTGACATTAAAGATAATTCAAACGAAGGCATTCTGAAGTTTTGCGAATATCCTTCGGATTTTGAATATTTCGGTGATGAGAAGAATGAAAATGATTTGAAGATCTTTATTCTTCAGGAAACCCTAGATGAAGTTGATGAATATCTTTCAGGTGATCTTAACAATGAACTGGGAGGTGTCCTTCTCGGTGATGTGTGTGTCAATAAAGGAAAAGAAAAATTTATACTTATCAATGAGTTAATCACTGCCAGGCACAGCAATTCCTCGCTGTCAAGACTTACTTTTACGCATGAAACATGGGATTACATAAATGAGGTCAGGGAAAAGGATTTTCCTGGTAAAAAAATACTCGGCTGGTTTCATTCTCATCCGGGGCATACAGTTTTCCTATCGAATTATGATATTTTTATTCAGGAAAACTTTTTTAATATGTATTACATGGTAGCTTATGTTTTTGATCCGACAATAAAGGACAGAGGCTTTTTTCTGTGGAGAGATAATAAAGTTATAAAAGCAGCAGGATATTATGAGTACGGTATCGTTAAAGCTAACGAAACAAATGAAGTAATAAAGCTAACCTCCAGTGAAGATCTTTTGAATTCTTCAGATAAAGAAGTATTTAAAAAAAGAAATTTCGAATTTAAAGGAGCTGTCACGATCGGACTTCTTTTACTGACACTTCTTATACTGCTTTTTATGATTTATAATATTTACGAGATAAAACAAAAGGCATTGCTGAAAGAAGAATATGTAAAAGATCTAAATGATATCAAAAATGAAAACAGGAAACTAACAGAACGTCTGAACGATCTTGTGATAGAAACAGAATCGAAAAAAAATATTGAAGGCAGAAGCAATATCTCAAATACACCCCAAGTTACAGGCAGTGAGATAAGCAGTTCAGGGAATACAAATCTAAATACAGATAACATAAGCGATAAAGTTACAGTAAAGACATCAGAAGAAAAAGAAAAGCAGGAAACTATAGAAAGCAACTCAGCTTTAGCTAAGTATAAAGTGAAAAGCGGTGACACGCTCGAAAAGATATCTAACATGTTCTATAAAAGCAGGGCGGGAATTGATCTGCTGATGAAACACAATAACATTAAGAATAAAGCTGACATAAAAATAGGCCAGGAACTGGAAATACCGGTTATGGAACAGCAGTAAGTTTGTTAAGTTTGTAAAGTTTGTAAAGTTTGTAAAGTTTATAAAGTTTATAAAGTTTATAA
>CAZLOL010000233.1:0-5800 GCA_964561045.1 uncultured Ignavibacteriaceae bacterium
CTAAAAAAACTACCCATACTCTCTAAACTCCCCAAACTCACCTAACTCCTCAAACTCCCCAATCTCCCCAAACTCCCCAAACTCACCAAACTCCTCAAACTCCCCAAACTCGCCAAACTCTCTAAACTCTCCAAACTCTCCAAACTCAAAACTTTTAATTTATAAAATCCCAGACAATCGTAAACCTCGAAATACTGTTCAGGAAACCGCCTCTGTCATCAAGCGGAAATAAGTAAGCATTATAAACAAGACTGTTGAAGATATTTGCAACTGTCAGGTTTATATTTGCCCTGCCGATTCTTGCTCCTACATAAAAGTCTGCAATGAACTGATTTTGCTGAGGGAAAGGATTATCTGTATATTCCCAGCTGTACCAGGTCTGATACTGATTTGTAATAAGTTTTTCATTATAATACTTTAAACTGAATCCTGTTTTTAATTTGAGTTTACCTCTGAATAGAATGTTCTTGTAAGCAATGTCTGATTTTACATAATTTGTCGGAAACATGATCTCATTGGAATAATTATATGAAACGGAAACGTCGGCATATTTTGAAATGAATGATAAATTTGAATTTGCTCCGTAATGGGTTCCGTAAACCCCGCCATAGTTGATTTCATAAAGCTCTCCTGTCAGGGAAAGATCCTTATACCTGAAGGTCCCTCCTATTTCATAAAATTTCGCAATCAGATTATAAACAGCATTATATTTGTATGCCGATGCGTAAGCGCTGTTATAAAGAAGATATTTTGTCTGATTCACTCCTCCGTTGATATCAAATCCGAAATCATTATTATCTATAATAATAAATTTTGCCTCAAAGCCTGCATTAAGATAATTTTTATCATAAATGAAATCATTTCTCAAAAGACCTGAGATAAAGAGATTTTTATAGAACAGATCATATTTAAACCTGACAGAATACTGATTATCACTGTATGCATCAAACAGATTTCCGTCAAATGAATTTAGATAGATATTTCCCCCCAGAAGAATATCAGAATAAAATTTTCTGCCGTGATTGATCAAGATATTCTGTGAGACATCCGCTCCGTAGAGTACAGAATGAGTGTATCCCGGAGGATAATTGCTGATTTTTATAAGAGTGTCCGGATTAAATAAATGTCTTAAAGAGTTGTTGCTGTACAGCATTAATTTTGTAAGAGAATTCTTATTCCTGAAAAATCTTCCTGTCAGGGTAAGGTCGTAAAAATAATTTTCCAGATTTTCATTTACATCAGGTGATACTACGGTTGCATTATTCGGATCTGTGAGATTAATTTCATTTGGTGAATATACAAGTCCGTCATTGAGATCCCTGTCATAATTAGCGAGATAGAAATTCAGCTTTGCATTGAACTTAGGCGAGAAGAACAGATTTATCCTTCCTCTGCCACGCCATATATTGTAAGCGGAATTTTCATAGCGTCCGTCGGCGGACTGATTTGTAATTCCCAGCTGAATGTTTCCTTTCCTTGAAAAAGGCTGACTGAATATAACATCTGCAAACAGGGCTCCGAAACGATCCTGTGAGAATCTTAACTGCGAAAATGGTTTCGGCTGAAATATGTCTTTGGTTATAACATTAATAGATTTTGAAAAAGAATTTATACCGTAGAAGAATGAAGAGACATCCGATACTTCCTCTATCTTATCTATTTCGTTTACTGAAATGTTTTGTATGTCAAAGCTCTGAAAAAAATTATCATTGATCTGAATCCCGTCCCGGAATATCCCTGTCTCTCTTGAATATCTTCCGTTGTAATTTATGTAATTTCTCTGGCCAAGTCCGAAATCGAAAACAAAATACCCCGGACGTTCATCCATTATTTCGGATAAATTTCTGGAATCGTTCCATATGTACAGCGAATCATAACTGAATACATCAGAAGTGTTTGACAGCATTGTCTGTTCTTTTATCTTGTTTGTATCGAAAGGTACTCTGCGCGTGGTGTCAGAAAATATACTCTGTGAAAATATATTCTGAGATAATAAGAATAGGATCAGCGGAATAATAATTTTCATCAAGATACATTTAGGATTTGTCCTTTTGCTCGAGGTTCTTTGGATTTTTGCTGTGCTTGATTATTTTTGCATCAATAAGGAAGATTACATCTTCAGCAATATTTGCAGCATGATCAGCAAGTCTCTCGATATTCCTGACCAATGTCAGAATATGAGCACAGGGAACTATAAGCTCATTATCCGACTTCATTTCATTTGTCAGCATTTCAAAGATATCCTTGTCTAATCTGTCAATTTCGATATCGGCTTTTATAATTTCCTTTGCAAGCTCGGCATCACCGTTAACAAAACTGTCAATGCTCATCTTAATTATCTTCTGAACTTTCCTTGCAATTTCACTGACACGCATTTTATTCAGCAGCTCTTTGTATCCGATAAGCGGTTCAGCTCTTTCAGAAATATTAACCGAAATGTCACCCATTCTTTCCAGATCACTGTTGATCATAAGAGCTGTCATGATAAGGCGCAGGTCAAAAGCCACAGGCTGAGTAAGAGCAAAAATTCTCTGGCAGAGCTTATCAATTTTGATATCATATTTATCCACTTCGTCATCACGGGCGATAACTGTTTTTGCAAGTTCTATATTACCTTCAAACAGCGCTCTGAGTGAAAGATCCACTTGTTCTTCCACAAGGCTTCCCATTTTAATTATTTTTGTCCTGAGTTGTTCAAGCTCTTCTTCTAAGTAATGAAACATTTGAATTCTTTTTATTTATAAAAATATAAAATTAAATCGTTAAAACAAAATTTGTTGAAAACTATTTTCCAATTGAAAATTATCTGTCATCTGAATATATATTAACCGAATCTGCCGGAAATATAATTCTGAGTCTTTTCGTGTTTCGGTTTCGTGAACATACTGCTCGTGGAATTGTACTCAATAATTTCTCCTGTCAGAAAGAAAGCACATCTGTCACTGACTCTCGCCGCCTGCTGCATATTGTGAGTCACTATTACTATTGTAAGATTTTTTTTAAGTTCAAACATAAGTTCTTCGATCTTTGCAGTTGATATCGGATCAAGCGCGCTTGCAGGTTCATCCATGAGCAATACTTCGGGGTCAACAGCCAGAGCTCTGGCAATGCAAACCCTTTGCTGCTGCCCACCCGATAAACCGATTGCAGAGTCATTCATTCTGTCCTTAACCTCATCCCAGATAGCAGCTCTCTTACAGCTGACCTCAACAATCTCCTGTAGTTCTTTCTTTTTAGTTATCCCGTTAATTCTCGGACCATATGCTACATTCTCAAATACGGACTTCGGAAAGGGATTGGATTTCTGAAAGATCATGCCAACTCTTTTTCTGAGCGCAACAACATCAACATTTTTATCATAAATATTAACTCCGTCTATCTTAACTTCTCCCTCGATCCTGACATTATCAATTGTATCATTTAAACGATTAAGTGTCCTTAGAAAAGTAGATTTACCGCAGCCTGAGGGTCCTATAAGAGAAGTAATTTTATTTTCCTCTATTTCAATGGATACATTCTTTAATGCGTGATTGCTTCCGTAATATAGATTCAGGTCATGCGTATGTATTTTCTCTAACTTCATATTAAATATTCAGGAAATATAATTTATCAATAAAGCGAAGTAATAAATGTAAATTTAACTTTGTGTAAAATTTAATCTGAAAATCTAACTGACAACTTTCCCGTCTTTAAGACTGACAATAGTATCGCAATTCTTTGCAAACTCTTCATTATGTGTAACTATAACAAAGGTTTGTTTGTATTTTTCACGGAGTCTGAATATCAGATCAATAATAGATGCAGCATTTTCCGTATCAAGGTTACCTGTCGGCTCATCAGCAAGAATAAGCTTAGGTGAATTTATAAGCGCTCTGGCAATAGCAACACGCTGAGCTTCTCCACCCGAAAGCTCTGAAGGTTTATGATTGATCCTGTCTTTAAGTCCAACTTCTGTAAGCAGCTCTTCTGCTTTAGCTTTATCGGGCTGACCTGAAATCATTGAAGCTATCATAACATTCTCTATTGCAGTGAACTCCGGCAGAAGATGATGAAACTGGAAAATAAAACCGATCTGTCTGCTCCTGAATTCCGATATTTGCTTCTCTTTCTGATCAAATACATCTTTGCCTTCAAACAATACTTTGCCCGAATCAGGTTTATCAAGTGTTCCTAGTATATGAAGAAGGGTGCTTTTACCCGCTCCGGATTTTCCAATAACAGAAACAATAGCTTCTTTGTTTATTTTCAATGAAATCCCTTTTAAGACTTCAAGCCTGTTCGTCTTAGTTACCTGATAAGACTTCTTTAAATCCATGACTTCTATTAAAATCCCATTCTCTGACATTACTTATGATCTGTTTATAATTTAAATTCAGAATTTAACATTTGAAATTTGACATTGAACATTGAACATTGAACATTGAACATTGAACAATGAACTTATTCCCACCTTATTGCATTCACCGGTTCAAGAGCAGCAGCTCTTTTTGAAGGATAAAGAGAAGCAAGAAAGCAAAGGAGAAGGGCAGCTAACGGAATATAAATAAAATCCGTTATTCTAAGTTCAACCGGCAATGCTCCGATTTTATATATACTGGCATCAAGTTTATACAGCTCAAAATATTTCTGCGCCAAAGTCACTGCCAGCCCGATAACAGTACCTGCAATCATTCCTATTATTCCCACAGAGATCCCTTCAAATAAAAAAATATTTGTTATCATTTTATCCGTTGCTCCAAGTGCTTTCAGGACTCCAATATCTCTTTTCTTTTCTATCACTGTCATTGTCAGAGAGCCAAGAATATTAAATGATGCCACTGCAATGATCAGGCTTAGAATAATAAATGCTACCCATCTTTCGACTTTAAGAATAGAATAAAAGTCCTTATGCAGATCATACCAGGTCATTACATTAAAATCATTTCCAAGAGCTCCTTTGATCTTTTCTTTTTCTTTATCCGAATCAGTTATATTGTTAAGTCTCATTTCAACTCCATTCACTTTTCCGTCAAGCTGAAAAAGATCCTGCGAATTTGGAATTGAAATATAAGCGTAGTTACCATCATAGTCCTTATTGTCAGAATCATAAACCCCTTTGATAATAAACTTTTTAATCTTGGGATCAACGAATTGCGTAAGTGAATTTTCAAGTCCTACGGGACTTAATAAAGTTAAGGTATCACCCGGACGCGATTTTAATTTGCCTAACAGGGAAAACCCCAGAACAATACCTCCGTATTCACCTTTGTCTTTAAGGTCAAAATCACCAAATCTCATTACGTCTTTTATACCGGAAACATCACCTATCTCGTTTTCATCCACACCTTTTATAAATACAACTTCATTGCTGTTATCATTAGCAAGCATTCCCTTGTTTAAAGTATAAGGAGTAGAATATTTAATACCGAGTTCTTTAATCTTTTCCTGAATCTGTTTGTAATCAGCAAGCTTGTTACCTGCAGAAGCCTCTACTCTGATATGTGGGTCAAAGCTCACAAGTATGCCTGTTACCTTGCTGCTGAATCCATTAAATACCGATAGGACGATAATTAAAGCCGCAACACCAATTGTAACTCCCAGTATTGAAATCAGGGAGATAATTGTAATGAAGTTGAATTTCTTTTTTGAAAACAAATACCTTTTCGCTATGAAAAATTCTATGCCCAATTATTATTACTTAATTTTCTCTATTGACTCTACAAACTTTACAAACTTTACAAACTTTATGAACTTTATGAACTTTACAAACTTGACAAACTTGATAAACTTGATAAACTTGATAAACTTGACAAACTTGATA
>CAZLOL010000234.1:0-5786 GCA_964561045.1 uncultured Ignavibacteriaceae bacterium
GTTAATCGTTAATTGTTAATCGTTAATTGTTAATCGTTAATTGTTTAAAATGGAATTTTAAATTGCTAAAATGAAAAGCAGGTTCCCAATAATATTGTCAGAGAAATTTTTCAGCAATATTATGTAATCTGCTTTTTATTAAGCAGCTTTATATTTGTAATTTGACATTTTAAATTTGAAATTAAGTTTCAGAAATTACATCCTCTCAGTCATTTCTGTTCTCAGAATTAAGCAATTTCGAAATAGCAGAAATTAGTAATGCTAATTTCTTTGGACAGTTCAGAAATACGGCGAGGTTCAGGATTTAGAAACTTATTTAACATGGTATCCTTCGGGTGCAGGTGAATTTGTTTCAAAAAGTGAGCAAAGGATGTTTAAGACTGCGCCTTTAACAGAAAGAGTAAATAATAAAAAAGATAAAGAGCCGGATTTTATCCCGGCTCTTTTCTGATTTTAACTGAAAAGAAATTCAAAGTTAATATTTATTAATTTGAAATTTAAAATTCATGCTGAACCGGCTTTTGGGATTTGATATCGTTCATTAATTTCTGACAATTTGTTAAGCAGCCAGTTTATTTCGGATACATTTTCTTTAATTATTGAATTGCGAAGAGCATGATTTTCAAATGATTCTTTCCCGGATTCTTTAAGCTTAATAAGTTTCTTAAGATATTTTATGAAATTCTTATTCCTGCTGATAATCAACCGGTCAGTTGTCCTGATATTTTTTAAAAAATGAGAAAAGGCATCAAGAAGCGGCTGAAGATTTTCCATGGAATCAGTTTCGTAATAGATCTTGGCTTTCAGTCTTCTTGCATCTATTTTATATAAAGTGTTATTCAATTCCGCTTTGTTCAGATCGTTCAAAGCTTCAGTGTACATTTTTTTTTCAAAATGTATATTAGCTAATGCAAAAAATTTAAGAGGCATCCGAAGATTTGGTTCAAGTCTCTTTGAATAAATATTTATAAACTGCTCAACATATTCAATATCTCCGAGGCTTAATCCGAGTTTTATGATAGTGCGGAAATGCGATGCCCTGAACCAGTGTTCATCATTATCATAAAACTTTCCGTCTATAAGTAATTTTGAAATTTCATAAATTTCTTTTGCATATTCTCTTCTTCCGGTATTTAGACGCATTGTGCTGATGACCTGTAGATTTAGCAACAGGTTTTTACCGGAACGAAAATCTAATTTTTTCAGATTAACTATTACAAGTTCTTTTAGCTTATTGTAGTTTATGTCATCGAAATTATTGCTCAAAGTTTTACCGATTAAAGAATAAATACTCAACAGAATGGAATTCTCCGGATCTTCTCTTTCAATCATTTCAATCAGTTTAGTGAAATTAATTTCTTTAAAGATCTTCAAAGGCAAAGTATCATCAACCTTATCTTCTATATAAAAGGTATTCGAGAGAAGTTCCTTTCTATAGACAAATGTTTGAAGCATAAAATAGTAATCGAGATTCAGCAGTGACTTTATAAGGTGTTGATTTCTTAAATTTCTTTTGTCATAACTTGAATAATAGAAATCAATTGATTCTAATATTTCAAAACGCTCAAAAAAATCCAATGCTGATGATGCCGGCAAAGAGGTTATTTTCACGAGCTTAGCAGATAGCTTATCCGCTCTTAGCTTATGTCCGCGTTTACAGTATTGCCTGAGTAATCTCATGTCACGCTGAGGACTATTCCGGAAATCCTGATACAAAAAAAAATCCTCACATATTTGATTTAGACCTGAAAGAATCGTGTTGATTACACTTTCCTTATACTTCTTCCCCGGATATAGGTGCTTATAAACATTTTGCTTGGTAAGTTCATCCGAATCAAACTCCGGATAAAACTTTGTCAAAAGAGCAACAAGGCTTTCGTAACTTCTTCCTTTGTTAAAAAAAGGCGAAGCGGCAAACTTTCTGAAATCAGACCATTCTTCGGGCTTAATAAGCTTTATAAGCGTTATAGTAGTTGAATTTTTCAGAGCTTTATTGTTTAGAATCTTTCAGAAATAATCTTAATAAACGTCAGAATTTAACTGTTTTATAACTTTCCGCTATTCCCGCATAAAATCACCTGTTTAAAATCAGATTAAAATCTCTTTGCTTAAATATTAAATGCAATATAATTTTGCTGAAGAAGAATGTAAATGAATTTAAAAAATAATCTTAATAATATTATGAAAACATCAGTGTCAATCAATGTAACAGCATTTATATTTATACTAATGTTAAGCATTAATTTGTTCGGACAGGAAGTGATCATCAAATCACGCTCAGGTGAGAAAAAAATTAATATTGAAAAAAATCAGAGAAATACAATGAAACCTGATTTGATATCAAAGCAGATAAATAAGAAGCCTTCATCAGGGCAGATGCAAAGTTTGTCCGGATGGAAATTAAATGAAGATTTTGAATCTGCTGCTTTCCCGCCTGATATGTGGTATGAATATAATGGATGGCAGCATGCAGGTTACAGCTCTTTCGGAACCGGAAATTTCAGCGCTTATTTCTGTAACTTCTGCTGTACTCAGTTATATAACGAACTGCGGACATCATATTTTACGTTAACTGAAACCGGTGATATTCTTAGTTTTGATGTTGCTTATGCTCCCCGAGGTGATTCAATCAGCAATGTAACTGATTATCTTATTATATATTACTGGAATGATTCGACTTATGCATGGGAATATCTTACCACTTATGACAAGGATTCCCTTGCAACAGCACCGCCGACAAACTCTGCATTTTATCCTGCAGCCACTCAATGGAAAACAATTACAGTTTCATTGCCGGTAAATGCATCGCAGTTATATTTTTATTCATACGATCAATGCGGTAACAATATTTATCTGGATAATATAAAGGTCGGACTGCCGCCTCCGAATAATACAGTTTATTTGTCTGAAGATTTTTCCGGTACATTTCCTCCTGCCGGCTGGAATACTGGAAGTAATTGGATTTATGATTCAGTCAGCGCATACGGCATAGGCAACGGTAGTGTGATGAAGGAACTTTATTTTTGCAACTATAACACAAATGACTTTTTAACTACCCCTGTCTTTTCTGCATCAGGTCCTGATACCAGGCTGTTTTTTGATCATGCATATGCACCTTACAATGAATATTATTATGATGATCTGCAAATTTACGGAACAACTAACGGAGGAATAAGCTTTGAACAGATCCATTCAATGACAGGTGATCCGAATGTTGGAGAACTTGCAACTGCTCCTTTAACTTATTCTTACTTCACACCGGATAATACTCAATGGGCAAGCAATATGATTAGCATTCCGGTTGGAACCACACAATTAAAATTTAAAGTGAGTAATGACTGTTCTAATAATCTTTATATTGATAATATAAGAGTTCAGGACAGTACTCCCGGCAATTTATATGATGCTGCAGTAATGGCAGTATTTACAAAATCAAAAGTTCCTCTTTATTACGGAACTCCGGATACAATAAGCGCTGTGATTTTAAACAATTCTGATAATCCTGTTTCATTAAAAGTTTTTCTGAATATAAACGGAGCAAGTGTTCATCTCGACTCTTTAGTTACTAATATTTTACCTTATGATTACAAGACTGTAAGTTTTGATCCATATAATTATTTATCTTATGGAAGCTCAGAAGTAGCTGTTTATACAGAAAGCGATCTGAATAATTCAAACAACAATAAAAGTATTTCATCAAATGTAACTTATAATACTTTCAGATATTCAGATACAGTCATAAATGGTGCAATAAATTATACACAGGTTGGTTCATTTTTGAATAAGTTCAGAGCTAACGGTGAAGTACTGGTAACAAAAGTGAAAATGAATGTTGATAATTCCGCCTATGTTGCCGGGCAAATGTATTACGGTGTTGTACTTGATTCGAACGGTATTCTTGTCGGAAGATCTAACGAATATATTCTGAAATCATCAGATGCAAACACACTTCTCACATTTAATATAACGGATCCAAAACCATATATTCTTAACAGTTCCGCTTTTTACGCAGGAATCGTTCAGACCGCTATTATAGGTGAACAGAATATACCTGTCACAGGATTGAATTTTTACTCGGATAACGATAATGTACTTAGACGTAATGCAAATTATTACGGATATGTCGGATCGATGGGAGCAGATCTTTATCCGATTGAGCAAAATAATTCTCCGTTTGATTTTGCAATAGAAACTGATACAGAGGAAAGGTATTTTGCTGATGTAGGTATTGCAGATGTCGGTTTGAAATATGAACAGTTTTTCAGCACTAATACATTCACTCCTGAAAGTAAAGTATTTAATGCCGGTTTATCTGCTTCTACATTCTCTGTAACAAGAATCCACGCACTTGGCGGATATTCCAGTACAAAAACAGTTTCAAACCTTGCACCCGGATCTACTGCAACAGTAATTTTCGACACCTGGACATTTCCTACAACAAACATTGAGCAGCCGGTTTTCATTTACATACATGGTATAGTCGGCGGTGACGGAAACTCTTCAAATAATTTTATGAATACAACTATTACTCCGAGAGTTGCAAAGGAGCTATGCGTTATATGGCAATCGGAAAGAGACCGTGACAGTATAGTACGGGCAATAAATACTGACGGCAGATATTTAAATAATTTCGATACTGTAAGGATAAATTATACAGGTTCTCTCAGACCATGGAAAAATGTTTATTGCCTTTTGAAAAACGGAGCAGATTATACACCCTGGTTACGAGATTCGATGATAACATTTCTGGATAATTCAACTTCTCTTAATAAGAAATCGCTGATGTTCTTTTCCGATTACATTTCTAATAATGATCAGATGGGATTATATAAAACCCCGGTAGATACAGTTTTTTACAGACAATATCTTAAATCAGCTTATATCAGTTATGACTGGGCAGGAAATATTCCTTTAAGCGGAAGAAGATTCAAAGGAATTGGTACTTTTTCCGGGATAATGCAGGATTCTTTGCACGATGGTAATGGATACAGACCGGGATTAATCAGAGCTGTTAATGGAGGTGTGTCAGCTTTTAGACCTAAGTCGGTAATTTTAAATGATAATGATTCATGTAATGCTGTCTGTTTCTCAGGAGCAAACTACAATACATTTTACATGACAAACAGATACAGTGACCTGAGATATTCTAACGGTACATCAGCAACATCAGGTGTTTTTTCAAAGACCATTGACTGGATAGGGAATACAAGTACTATTTATACTTTGAATATGACAGTGTTCATTGAAGGCTCATATAATTCCGGATCAAATGTACTGATATCTGATACAATGAGAGTATATTTGAGAAATTCCACCAGCCCTTATGCTATTGTTGATTCGGCAAAGTCAGTATTAAACAGCTCCGGTGCCGGGTTGTTCACATTCAGTAATGCTGCAAACAGCACAGGATATTACATTCAGATTAAGCACAGAAATTCTCTGGAAACATGGAGCTCAGCGCCGCAGAGTTTTTCCGGCGGAAATATGAGCTTTAACTTTTCCACCTCTGCCAATCAGGCATTTGGAAATAACATTAAACTTATAGACTCTTCACCTGTCAGATTTGGAATTTACAGCGGAGATATAAATAAGGACGGATTTATAAATCTTACAGATGTTATAAATATTTATAATGACGGAAGTAATTTTGTTACCGGATATAAAGTAACTGATATTAACGGAGATAATATCACTGATCTGACTGACGTATTAATAACTAATAATAATTCGATTGTTTTTGTGACTGTAGTGAAGCCGTGAGATGGGAAACGTGAGACGTGAGACGT
>CAZLOL010000235.1:0-5770 GCA_964561045.1 uncultured Ignavibacteriaceae bacterium
CCAAATTCCAAATCCGACATTCCAAATTCCAAATCCGACATTCCAAATTCCAAATCCGACATTCCAAATTCCAAATCCGACATTCCAAATTCCAAATAAATATCCACTCAGCAGTGAAGGAAGATAATTTTGTAGATAGAGTTTAAAAATAGAATTGCATGATTACAAACCACAGTATACTTTTGAAAATGAAAAGTATTATATTAGAAAAAATATTAAGAAGCTCTCTCGAGCTTTTTGTTAAAAAAGGCATCCGCGAAATATCAGTTCATGATATAGTAAAATCCGCTAACATATCCACACGTACATTTTACCGGTATTTCAAAAGCAAGGAAATGGTGATTGATTATATTATTACTTCAGGTATAAAGAAAAATAAACTGGCTTTGCAAATGGTGACTAAGGAAATAAAGAATCCTATAGATGCATATGTAATATTTATCAGTACAACTTATCCGGGAATAAAAAACATGAGCAATCAATTCTTTATGGACCTTGTAAAGTATTTTCCCAAACAATTTGAGCAACTGAATAATTTTGTGTTTAAGGATATTACGGCATTTTATATTGATAATATCCGGAAAGGAAAAAAAATGGGTTTATACAGGAAGGAAATAAATGAAAACCTGTGCGCGTATTATATAGTAGAATCGGTTTTCAATTCTCTGTATAAATTATTTTTAAACAGTAAAGAATTTTCAAAAGAATTTGTGTATCTGGAAATTAGAAGGATCATTTCTTTCGGAATGCTGACAAAGAAAGGAATGATAAAATTCAATGAATCTTCAAAAAATTACTTTCCCGAACTTACCGACATGAAGTTGCCTGTCAATCAGCCTCACGGTAAGAAGCAGTGATTTATTCCTCGGTAAAATAAATATGCCGGAATAAATACCATATCAACAAATATTTTTAAACTAAAAACCCAAGCCTTTCTTACCGCCTTTAAATAAAACTGCCAAAGCAAAATTTATCTTCCGGATAATAAGTAAAATATATGCACAAATATATTTTACTTTTAAACATATTTGTATATATTTGTAAACTCTAATACGGCAACACACGGAGTTTGTATGCCATTACAGGCCGATATTATGGGAATAATAATGAATCTTGACTTAATATTCAGACGTCATAAACGATAAGTAAGTAAAATACAATAAAACGCATATTATACTCAATCCTAAATAAATATTAATAAATAAACAGAAAGGAAATAAATGTATTTAGAAAATTTATTCTCGCTTGCTGGAAAAGCAGCAATAGTAACAGGCGGAGGAAACGGAATAGGCAAGGCATCTGCTTTAATGCTTGCTAAAGCCGGGGCTTCAGTGGTGGTCTCGGACTTAAAACTTGAAGATGCTAAGAAGGTGGCAGATGAAATAATTGCAGCCGGCGGCAAATCTCTTGCTGCAGAATGCAATGTAACCGAAGATGCTCATCTTATTAGCCTGGTGGATGAAACTGTTAAAATATTCGGAAAGGTAAATATTTTAGTTAACAATGCAGGCGGCGGCGGGGGAGGACAAGAAGATCCGTTTAAAATAACAGTTTCAGACTTTGAATGGAGATTTAAACTGAATGTTTTCAGCGCATGGAGACTTTGCCAGCTATGTGTTCCTCATATGAAGAAAGACGGAACAGGATCAATTGTGAACGTTTCATCCATGTCCAGTATTATGGCAAGCCATAATATGAGTGCCTACGGCAGCGCAAAAGCTGCTATGAATCAGATGACAAAATATTTAGCAATGGATTTCGGACCGGAAGTAAGAGTTAATGCAGTAGGACCCGGCGCAATCAAGACTGATGCTTTAGCATCAGTACTGACCCCGGAAATTGAAAAAGAAATGCTGAAGGGTACGCCTTTAAACAGACTTGGACATCCTGACGACATTGCAGGCGCAGTATTATATTTCTGTTCTCCAGCTTCACAATGGGTAAGCGGACAAATACTTTTCGTGAACGGCGGCGGAATACAATCACTTGAATAAAAATTTATTAATTAAATAAATAAAATATAAAAAATGGAAAACATAGCAGACAGATTATTAAAAAATCCCTTTTCCCTGGAAGGATACACAACTGTGATCACCGGAGCAGGAGGAGCAATAGGCAGAGCCGCGGCACTTATATTTGCTCAAGCCGGTTCAAATGTGGTAGTCTCAGATCTTAATCTTGAAACTGCAAAAGTGACCGCTGAAGAAATAAACAAAATTCATCCCGGCAGAGCTTTTGCAGTTAAAACTGATGTGACAAAAAGTGAAGATCAAAAAATTCTGGTTGAAACTGCTGTAAAGAAATTCGGAAAAATTACAACACTGATAAATAATGTCGGATGGGGTGAATATACTCCTTTACTCGGAATTTCAAAAGAGTATATGATGAAATCTTATGAACTAAATACTGTAAGCACATATGAACTGTCGAGTTTATTTGCTCCATATCTTAAGAAAGAACCAAATGCCAGTATATTGTTTTCGGGATCAAGAGTAGGAGATACACCTTCTCCGGAGTTCTTATCCTACAGTAATGCTAAGGCTGCATTATTCAATATGATAAGATCATTAGCTGTTGCAACGGGACCTGAAATAAGAGTAAATATGGTGATGATCGGCTCGGTCGATAACGGATCTGCTACACTCGACGCCGGCTATACGCAGGAAATGCTTGACAGGTTAAACAACTCAATGGTAATGAAGAGAAGAGGATATCCGGAAGATATTGCATACGCTTTCTTGTATCTGGCAGCACCTGCAGCAAGATGGATCACAGGTATTCATTTGTATGCAGACGGCGGCGGCACTTACAAAAGTAAAATGCCAACAAATGACTGAAGTAATTTTTAAAGAGAAGGTGCATAGAATTTTGCAGCTGCTTTTATAAAATACTATATTTTTCATTATTCTAAAATCATTACTAAAACTAAAGTAATTGCAGCGAATTCAGATTGAATATTCTTATTATGAAAAATATAGAATTGTGAAATTTTATGATTAAAATAATTATAAAGAATATACAATTCATTATTGTATCTATTCTGTTAAGCATACCGGGATTTTTATATTCTCAAAATACGAACTACGGAATTGAAATATCCAAAGCTGCAGCAGGCGGATTGTTGATCTCAAATGTAACGGTACAAATTAATAATGACAGCATTTTGTCAGCAGAGTATAAAACAAGGTCAGATGAGATCAAAAAAGCATTTGCTGTCGGGGCTGGCTCGACATTTGAAATAAACGTTTTCGATCTGGCAATAAGCAATGTAAGAAAACTGGATTTTATCAGTAAAGCTGATTACAAATTATATTCTTCAGGGTTTTCAGATAATATTACAGTGATCATAAATGCTGATCTGATCACAAAAGGTCAAAAAAAGAAAAATGAATCGAAAGGTATATTTGTTAAAGGTAAAGGATTGGAAGACTTTCCCGTTTTAATTGAAAATAACTATTCAAAGTTATCATTGATCCTCACAGGCGGTGCAGGAGTATTTAATGATATTGACGCATTCTTTGGACACGGAGAAATATTTACTAAAGGAAGTCCCATAGCAAAAACCCCGGCGGGTCCGGGAAATTCAACATGGGGGGAAGGATATCTGGAATTAGGAATAGGCGGACTGATACAATTAGGATCACAGCCGGTATATCCGTATTTCGGAGTCAGCGGTTTGATGACCGGAGCAACCGGACAGGATTTATATACTTCACAGACGAGAGGTTTTACAGATTTTGAGAAAGCATATCTCGGGATCATATATGAAAATTCTAAAAAAGGATTTGTAGCAAATTTATCCGCAGGCAGGCAGAATTTCCTTCTTAATGACGGACTATTATTTTCAAGATATTCAGGTTCAGCTAATGCCGGAAAAAGAGCCAGCCTTTTCCTTTCAGCACGAACCACTTTTGAAAAAACCGTAATGTTAAATTTAAAATATAATAAGTTTACACTTGAAGGTGATTTTCTGGAACCGGAAGAGCTGGATTTTTCTCCTTCCAATACACAGTATCTGCTAGGCTCAATCGGTTATAATAATAATTCCACAGTTAATGCAGGCTTTTCGTATATCAACATAGTCAGTTCGGATTCGAAATATGCGAATGTAAATAATATAAATATGACTAAAGAAGGATTGTACGCATACAATCCGAAGTTATGGCTCAGCACATCAAAAAAAAATTACAACATAAACCTGCGCGGAGAATATGTATATGAGGGCAACCGGAATTTCGAAATGGGAGCATATGCATTTTATGCAACAGCGGGATATCAGTTTAATAATGTAAAGTTTAGTCCGAAAATATCTTACAGATATTCTTATATGAGCGGAGATGATTCAGCCACTGTCAGGTATGAAAGATTTGATCCCATGCTCACAGGCGGTCTTGGAAACTGGATACAGGGATTGAATTTCAGAAAAGTGATCGGCACCGGAAATATTGCTGCACACAGAGTGCAGCTGGATCTATATCCCAAATCTGAAATGCTGTTATCAATAGATTACTTTTATTTACTGGCACCGCAGTTATTTAATTTAGGAGGTCTTCCGCCCTTATCAAGATTGCCTGATAATATCTACGGTCAGGAATTAACATTCACCTATAAATATTATATATCAAATAAATATACATTGCTGTCTGTCATTTCGACTGCATTTCCTGGCAATGCAATTAAACAGTCTTTTGATACCCCGTCAGATCCCTGGACGACATTGCAGATTGCATTTTTCGTACACATTTTATAAAAAATAAATTAATCGAATTGAGTAATGAGCAATAAGAGTACTGACAAATTAATTTACAATACTGCAATAAAGAACGGAATAGTAAGCGCTGTCATTAACGGTTTTACTACATGGTTCGAATTAAACGGCATGGAGAAAATTCCGTTCACGCTCGACAATATTTCCAATAAGGAAGTAACAGTCTTCGGAAGTGTATTTCCTGTAGTGATATCGCTTAGTATCATGCTCGGCATCATTAATTATTTTACTTTTAAGAAAACTGCAAAAAAAGAAAATCTTGCGGATACAGAAACACTCAGCAAACCTTTTTTCCACGGTGTATTTAAATTAATTTTAGGCAAGACCTTCAGCGCGATCGGACTCCTGATGATCATTTCAGTCTTATGGCAAAAATATATTGGAGTATTATATACAGGCCATATTGCCGCTTCTGTAATGGTCGGAATAGCAGCTGGACTTACATCAATATACATAGGAACTGCGGTAAGTAAAGAGATCGTAAGGGTGAAGTGAACTTTTCTGAAATGTGAATTTGCTATCTTCGTCTGTCAATGGATGTAAATAAATCTTTGTCGTTCAAACAGTAACCCAAATTAAATTGCCACTTAATTCCTTCAAATTCAAGCATTCAATTCACTTACTTTTTCCAGCAGCCAGTCACCGTTTGATATCATGCCTTCGGCTGTATACTTGTTTATTTTTTCCTAATTGTTTATGAATACAATATGATGATAATCGAAAGATATACTATTCAAACAACGAAAAAACTTTCAAAGGGCAAACATAAAATTGAGGTTATAACAAAACTTACGGACAAGAAGCCTTTATCTCCTGAAATCATAACTGTTAAAGTTGACGGTAAAGAATGGGCAAGCGGTAAAGTCGGAAGAACGGTTCCTGCTGCATATACTCCGAGTGAATCATTTAATGTAGGCATAGATCTGGGTTCACCTGTTTCAGAAAGATATTTCGACAAAGCTCCGTTCAGATTTAACGGGAAAATAAATTCAGTTAAGGTTG
>CAZLOL010000236.1:0-5745 GCA_964561045.1 uncultured Ignavibacteriaceae bacterium
AGGAATTGTCAGTGACAGTAATTCTGCTACATTAAGAGATTTAATAACAACTTCAATTCTTTTAAAGGGTCTTCTTAAAGACCTGGATTCAAAAAAGAACAGGATTGAAAAAAATCTTAATGAACTTCAGGAATTCAGAACAACAATAGATTCGATCCAAACCGATTCAACGATTTATTATCTTGCCAAAGATTCTGCATTGTTCATCGAATACTTATCTAAAATTTTTGAAGTCGCTCTGGCAACCGGGAAGTCAGACTCGATGCTAACGAATACCATAAGTTTTTTTCAGAGTATTGAAAAGAGAATGGGATTCCTGAAAAACAAAATAGTCTCCTCACAGCAGATAGTTCAGTTATCAAAGTACCGGCTTTGGGAAAATATTCTGTATAAAGAATCCACCGGGATCTTTTCGGGTTCTCGAAGCACAACTTCAACTGATGAAGCAGAGGATTATTCTTATTTAAAAGGCGAGCTTGTACTGATTTACTATCTCGAAAATAATTACTGGAAGATTTTGCTCTTTCCGGTTGTTTTTATTTTCTCTTTGTACCTAATGCTGAAAACAAGAAACAGATACAGATTACTCGGAATAAATGCACCACCGGAAGAAACTCTTTTACTGATCAATCATCCCGTTTTAGTAACACTGTTTTCTGTGTTAATGATATTCGATTTTTTTTTCACAAACCCTCCTTTAATATTTCAGGGAATAATCTGGATGTTATCTTCAATAATCCTGACAATTATTCTCTGGGATTTCCTTAAAGGTCTGCAGAGAATTTTCTGGATGTATCTTGTTCTGATCTTTGCCACTGTACTGTTAAACAATCTGATATTAAAAGAAACTGTATTTGAAAGATGGTACATTTTTATTGTCGCTGCCTCCGGAATTGCAGCGGCATACCTTGCATTGAAAAAGGATCTGACTGCCAGCAAAGGCAGAAAAGGAAAACGAATATTGCTCGCTGTTTCACTGTTCTTTCTTGTTATTTCGGTTTTAGCAAATATCTCCGGCAGATTCAATCTTTCAAAAGCACTTCTGACAATATCATTTTTCATGCTACTGATAGCTTACCTTCTTTTCTGGCTATTTATATTTATAATGGAATTTCTGAATATTTATGCCTTAACTCAGAAAGATGAAGAGAATGAATCCTATAATCTGAAATTGCAGCGCATGATAAATTTTACTCCGAAATTTCTTTTGTTTGTTTTTATTGTCTGGTGGCTGATTCTTATTTTCAGAAACTTCTTCTTATATGATTATATAGTCAATGGAATCACCGGCTTCCTTCAGGATGAAATTTCAATTGGTGACTTTACATTTACTTTTGAAAAAATCCTGACCTTTGCTTCAATATTACTAATTTCCATGCTCATCTCAAGAGCGATTACTTTTGTTGTCGAAAGTTCTTCCGCAGGTGATGGAAAAAGCCGTTTAAGCAACTGGATGCTTTTAATTAAAATATTCGTAATGAGCTCCGGAGTATTGCTTGCTCTTGTTGCTACGGGAATTCCGATAGACAGACTCACCATCATAATCGGTTCGCTCGGAGTAGGTATCGGTCTCGGTCTTCAGTCGGTAGTGAATAACCTGGTCAGCGGTGTATTGCTTGCGTTTGAAAAACCCTTTCAGATCGGAGATCAGATTGAAGTCGGAGATAAATCCGGTCGAATAAAGGAAATCGGGATCAGAAGTTCCAAGCTTTCAACTCCTGACGGAGCCGATGTAATTATTCCAAACGGTGATTTACTCAGCAAGTATGTAACTAACTGGACTCTCACTAATTCAATGAAACGAACTGAATTAGTTTTGAGCTTTACCTATGAAGGTCAGATTAATAAGATAAAGGATATTTTACAGAACATCCTTCATGGTAAAAAAGGTATAGCAAAATACCCTCTTCCGAAAGTTTTTCTGAATAATCTGGACAAGTCCTCTTCTGAATATAAGCTGTCCTACTGGACAGAAATATCAGAAGCTGATGAAATTAAAAGTGCCGTATTAATTCAAATTGAAGACGAGCTGAGAAATTCATTTGAAAAAGAAAAATCGGAAACCCGGGAATAATTTCACCATCTATTCAGCCTGCACAATGTCATTTCTTAATGTTTTCAATTCTTTTCCTGTAATTATCAAATTAAAAAACGACGTATGAATTTCAGAATTTATACCCGAAATCATATACTGAAACAGGATAAACCATTAATCCAAATAGAATCAAAATCGTGCCTGTAAAGCCGTATAAATCTGAGTGTGTTTGAATGAAAGTCTGTTCCTGCAAACTCCGCAGAATAAAAATAAAACTCCCAGTTGAAAAACATTTTGCCAAAAAAATTTGCTCCATTGGTTATTACAGTAAAAAAATAAAATGATATAAATTTCCCATTCATAACCGGAAAAAATCAACTATAACACTTATTGTATTGCCATTATCTGTGCCTGATTAAGATATCAGTAAGTTAATCAAAAAAGTATTTTAAGTTAACATATTTTGGTGATTATTTTAAAATTACTTTCCGCATTCAAAATAAGCCATCGGGACAGTCAGTCTTAATTCACCTTTGTCTTTTGAATACTCATTTAACCTCTGTTCAAATCTTCCGAAAAATATTTTTCTTTCTTTTTCAGGGAATAGATTTCTCCACGGATCAATAAATCCGATAATAACAGTTGCATCATTTAAAAATGCAGTTCCGTTAAAAAATCTCATTGTGAATTCAGACTTAATCATATTTTTGATTTTAAATCCGGATTTTTCCGTTAATTCTGCTATTGAACTTTCTGTACCCCTGTGATTTATGTGTTCGCTTAGTTTTGACATATAATTTTCAAAACCAAGTTCCTTAATCGTTTTTATGAAAATACCATAAAACTCATCAAACGTTCCTGTCAGATTTGTGGTAAAGCAAAATGATGAATCGGGTTTCAGTACACGATGACATTCATTTAAAACTCCCGCAGGATTTTCAAAATTATTAATCCCTAAATTTGAAGTTATTAAATCAAAGTATTCGTCCGGGAAATCAATCCTTGAAGCATCCCCTTCTGCTATTGTAACATTACCAAGCTGCAGCGCGTCGATCTTAGTCCTTGCTCTTTTAACGGCTTCTGTCCAGGGGTCAATTCCAACAGACTTGCAATCAGGACCAAGTCTCTGTGCAATGGTTATCAATGGAAATCCAGTACCGCAGCCAATATCCAGATAGTTCTTGTAGTTTCCGATGGGAAAATTATCCAGCAGTAATAAACCGAATGCTGATGACCAGACAGGCAGTTCGTCAAAAATATTTGTAATCTCAGGCCGTAAGTAATCCAGTTTTCTGTTTAAATAGTTTTCCAATTGTTTATAAAATGTTTACTGTTTTTTTATAAATTCACACAGGTAGATTTTTTCAAGGCAATTTAATTTTTGAATATAAATTTTACTGCAAATGTCAGAAAACAAAACCCCGCGAAATGATTTAACCTGCCGGAAAGACAATGCAGTTGATGAAATTGTAATGGAATTCTATCAGCCGGATATTTACTCTCTGAATCCGGATGTAAATGAAAGTTTTTTCAGAAAGCAAATGAAACGCCTAAGAGCGGTCCGGCTACAGTAACTTTCGTCTCAATATCACCATCAGGGCTAGGATCTGTACGCTTGTATTTAAATGCGCGGAATCCCGCTGTGATCAGAAATATTTTTGTAATCTTAAATGTGTTAATGTAAATCAGATCCCATGAATATTTCGAAGCATTACCAATCCCGAATCCTCCATAGCTTCCATAAATCCCGAGACGAACGGTCGGACTGAAAGAAATCTTCCCGCTTACTCCGATCATTGGATCCCACCAGTTCTGCTCTTCTAAGATCTGATCATCGAGAACCGGCAGAGAATCTCTGAGAATTACTTTGTAATTTAGAGTTACATTGTTTTGCCAGTACTTTGCTCCTGCATTCACTTCAAACGACATGCCCTGAATTATCTTTGTAATTTTTTTATCATCAGTGCGTTCAAGTATCAGATATCCGAGCCGGAGATCAAGTATATACTGCTTAATATCCAG
Organism: uncultured Ignavibacteriaceae bacterium; assembly: GCA_964561045.1. GTDB lineage: Bacteria > Bacteroidota > Ignavibacteria > Tepidaquicellales > Tepidaquicellaceae > JAGPCH01. The sequence goes on from CAZLOL010000236.1 coordinate 4,058, forward strand.
ACTGAGATCGAGCGGACCCGAACTGCCTTCCTTTCCCAGATTAGCATATGTCCCGTCCGCATTTAAAAACCATTTCTTATACTTTACAGAAGTAAAAAGCTGAAGACCGAAATTAGTAAGTGATGCCAGATCCGAAAACGACTGTCTGATCTTGTTTGTCCCGACGTCTGTTGCCTGAGCTGCCAGTAAAGCATAAGGACTGATAACAAACTTCCAGTCGTCTTTCTTTTCTTTGCTTTCCTTTTTTACTTCAGGTATTACCTGGCAATCAGCCTGAAGTGTGAGAAATAAAATCTGCACTGTTGCGCAGGCTGCAAATATCAGTATAAAAACCGTTTTGAATGTTGCTGAAGTTTTCAAGGTTTGATTAATAGAAATTTTATCAAGCTTACTTAAGAAATCATTAGCTGCAAATAAAATAATGACATGAATTCTTACATTCAATCTTATTTTTCTTTTTCAGGTTTGTTAGTTAAGCATATAAATCAATTCTTCTATCTCTGCCTGACGAGCATTGGCAAAGCCCCTGTCTTTGCCGATTCTGATAAAGCCGCATTTCTCCATAACTCTTTGTGAACCGATATTATCAAATGCAACACGTCCGAATATTGGTCTCATATTTTCGATTATCAACAATTGCTTAAGTGCAGCTGAAGCAATTCCTTTTCCCCAGAAATTTCTGTCGATCCAGTAAGTAATTTCAGCTTTACCTTCCAATTCAAATTTTGATATGCTTCCTGCTATCTCGTTGTTAAAAATAATTGTCTGCATATTGACTGTCGGTTCGCTGAGCAGCTTTGTGTATTTACTTATGTAAGCGGATTTGTCTGTAGGATCTTTGGGAGTGAAAGCAGCAAGATAAATTGCTTCTTTGTCAAGCTGAAAGTTAAAGAAGAATTCTAAATCACCTGGCTCAGACTTTCGTAATAATATTTTATTATCGTTTATCATTTATCATTTAAGTTATTTTAAATTATAGACTGCTTTCCAGTAATTATTTTCAGATTGTCTTTAAAGATATATAATTAACAGGATGAAGAATTCCAAAGCGTACATACTGATATTTGTAATCATGATATCTCTGCTCAAGATCCGATTGTACCTGTTCTGACTTTACCTGCACGCCTGTAATTTGCGAGTATCACTCCGTCTGATGTAACAGTGCATTCTGCCAGTTTAAATGCGGCCGGAATAGCACTTTCTCTAAACAGCTTTTTTCCTTTGCCGAGAGTAAGAGGATAAATATTAAGCCAGAGTTCATCAACCAGATCATTCTTCAGAAGCAACTGAACAAGCTCACTGCTTCCCCATACTTTAATTTCAGAGCCTTTGGTATTTTTAAGTTTCCTGATATCTGCTATACCTTTAAGAAACACTGAATTTTTCCAGTCGGATTTTTTCAGTTTTTTAGACAAAACATATTTGGTGACATCATTTATTCCGGGCCATACACTTTCATGCTTTGGCCAGTAGTCAGCCCAGATATCAAAAGTTTTTCTTCCAAGAAGCAGGTCAGCATGTTTCATTTGTTTTTTTATGACCTTACCGCCGGCTTTATCACCATAAGGCGCAACCCAGCCGCCGAATTTAAATCCGCCTGATGTATCCTCCTTTTTTCCGCCCGGAGCCTGCATTACTCCGTCTAACGTGATAAAAGATAACACAATTATTTTCCTCATATTTTTTCT
>CAZLOL010000237.1:0-5736 GCA_964561045.1 uncultured Ignavibacteriaceae bacterium
TAGAGTTTGTAGAGTTTGTAGAGTTTGTAGAGTTTGCAGAGTTTGTAGAGTTTGTTAAGTTTGTAGAGTTTGTTAAGTTTGTAGAGTTTGTTAGGTTTGTAGAGTTTGTTAAGTTTGTAGAGTTTGTTAGGTTTGTAGAGTTTGTTAGGTTTGTAGAGTTTGTAGAGTTTGTAGAGTTTGTTAGGTTTGTTAAATTTGTAAAGGAATTATGATTTTCAGGTTAGACTAAATGTCTTTTTTAAATTTCAGATAAATAAACTAAATTATAAATTTGTGGAACCTGTAGTTTCTAAAATTTTTATATATCCGGTAAAGTCATTTGACCCTGTAGAACTAAATGAAGTAACGATCGGCAAAAGATGTATAATGCACGACAGGGAGTTTGCTGTTTTCAATCAGGAAGGCAAGTTTGTTAACGGGAAAAGAACTCCGAGGATAAACGAACTCAGGTCAACATTTGACATGAATGATTATACAGTAACATTTCATTTGAACGGAGATTTATTATCGGAGAAGTTTAATCTTCTAAATGACAAAGTTCAAATAGAAAATTATTTATCGGATTTTTTCGGGTATAAAGTATATTTATTACGTAATGATGAAGGAAAATTTTTAGATATTCCCGATGACAGCGGCATTACGATCAGCAGTGAATCTTCTCTCAGAGTACTAACGGATTATTTTCCTGAAATAAATATTGAGCAGATGCGTCTTCGTTTCAGAGCGAACATAGAATTTTCAGGCACAGAACCATTCTGGGAAGACAGGTTATTTGCAGAGCCCGGAAATGTAATTGAGTTTAATATAAATGAAGTAAATCTGATTGGTATAAGTCCGAGAGCAAGATGTATTGTACCTACACGTGACCCTCTTACAGGCATTACTTATCCCCGTTTCACAAAAATATTTACAGAAGCAAGAATGACGACACTGCCTGAATGGTCCACGCTCAATGAGTATGATCATTTTTATTATTTAAATGTAGACGTTCTGATCCCTGATTCTGAGACAGGAAAAAAGATAAGACTTGGAGACAGAATAAATATCAAAGGCGAGAAGAAAATAAGTCCTGTATAATTCAAACTACAATCATTATATCCTTCACATTCTTTTTCTTTATATCCGGCACAACAGCACCTTTTGCAGGATAGCCGACAGGAATAAGCAGATAAGGTTTTTCATTTGAGGGTCTGTTAAGTATCTTTTGTAGAAAATTCATGGGTGAAGGAGTATGAGTGAGAGTAACTAATCCCATGATCTGCAGTGATGAAAGTAAAATACCCGTTGCAATTCCGACAGATTCATTTACATAATAATGCTTCCTTAATTCCAATCCCTCTTTTAAATAATCAATTTTAAAAACAACAATTAAATAAGGAGCAGTCTCAAGAAATTCCTTATGCCAGTCTGTTCCGAGAGGGGCAAGATCATCCAGCCAGCTTTGAGGCATTCTTCTTTCATAACTTTCCTTTTCTTCCTTTTCTGCTGCTAACCTTATTTCTTTTTTGATTTCTGAAGATTCTACAATAACAAATTTCCATGGTTGTTTATTGGCTCCGGATGGAGCAGTTCCTGCAGATCTGATAGCTGTTTCAATAAGTTTAATGTCAAATTTTTCATCTGAAAAGAATCTTATGCTTCTTCTCTTACTCATAATTTCAAAGAATTCAAGACCTCTTTTCAGACTTACCTCAATACTTAATCTGTCATGTTTAAATTCCGTGAATTTATGTTCCATTTATTTTTTTATTATTGAGTAAACAGCAGTATCTGTAAATGCTCCGTTCTGATAATAACTTTCTTTTATATGACCTTCTTTCACGAATCCTGATTTTTCCAGAAGTTTTATTGAAGCAATATTCGCAGGATCAAGATTCGCTTCTATAGTATGCAGATTCATTTTATCAAAACTGAATCTTACCATTTCAGCAATAGCTTCAGTCATAATTCCTTTTTGCCAGTAGTCGGAAGATAATTCATATCCTATTTCTCCTCTTAAATGCGGTTTCAAAATCCGCCAGATACCTCCGCTTCCGATCAGCTTATCCGAGCCCTTTAAAGTAATTCCCCACCTTATACCTTCTTTATTTTTAAAATCGTCAGTCGTCATTTTTATGAGTTCCGCTGCTTCACCGATGGATTTCAAAGGTTCCTTTCCGAAATATTTCATAACATCCTTACTTGCCCGAATTTTAAAAACTTCTATTACGTCTTCAGGTCTGATCTCTCTTAGAATTAATCTTTCTGTTTCCAGTTCCGGAAATGTATCAAATACTCCTTCATTAAATTTCATTATAATTTTTAAAATTGACATTATACAGTTTTCTAAATATTCATTTATAAAAAAGAATATCTAAATTGAGAAAACAGTGGTATGCAATTATTTAAGCTTTCCTACCATTTTCTTGGGGTCTACCTTTTCAGTAAACTCTTTATCAGAAAGTAAACCCAGCTCCAGTGCTGCTTCTCTGAGTGTTTTATTTTCTTTGTGAGCTTTCTTTGCAATCTTAGCAGCGTTCTCATAACCAATATGAGGATTCAATGCAGTTACGAGCATCAGTGAATTTTCAACATTCCGGTTAATGTTAATATAATTCGGTTCTATTCCTACGGCACAGTTATCATTGAATGATTCGCACGCATCACCAATAAGTCTTGCAGAACCCAGCAGATTAAATATCATCATCGGCTTATAAACATTCAGTTCAAACTGTCCGCTTAAGCCTCCGACAGTTATTGCAATATCATTTCCAATCACCTGCGCACAGACCATAGTAAGAGCTTCTATCTGTGTAGGGTTTACTTTACCCGGCATAATAGATGATCCGGGTTCATTTTCAGGTATTAATAATTCTCCTATTCCGCTTCTGGGACCTGAAGCAAGCATCCTGATGTCATTGGCAATTTTCATCAGACTTACGGCTAAAGTTTTAAGTGAACCGGAAGTTTCAACAATGGCGTCATTTGATGCAAGTGTTTCAAATTTATTAGGTCCGGTCTTGAATGGTAATCCGGTAAGAGCTGATATTTTAGCTGCAACGATCTTATCATAGTTCTCCGGTACATTAATCCCTGTGCCTACAGCAGAGCCTCCCAGGGCAAGTTCAGACAGATGGTCAAATGAATTGCGTATTGACCTGATTCCATTTTTGAGCTGAGCAACATATCCCGAAAATTCCTGTCCGAGAGTAAGCGGCGTTGCATCCATAAAATGGGTTCTGCCTATTTTTATTACATTCATAAAATCTCTTGATTTACCTTCAAGCGTTATTATCAACTTTTCAACTTTTGGGATAGTATTCTCAGATATCATTTTATATGCAGAAATATTCATCGCTGTCGGAAATGTATCATTTGAGGATTGTGATTTATTTACATCGTCATTAGGATGAAGTGCTTTTATTTTATCCTCAAGTTTACCTCCGTTAAGTACATGACCCCGGTTTGCAATTACCTCATTAACATTCATATTAGACTGTGTCCCGGATCCAGTTTGCCAAACAACCAAAGGAAACTGATCATCCAGCTTTCCAGCCAATATTTCATCAGAAGCCATTGATATAAGCTTTACCTTTTCATCACTGAGAATTCCGCATTCTCTGTTAGCTTCAGCAGCGGCTTTTTTTAAAACTGCAAAAGCATATATGATTTCGATCGGCATCTTGTTATTGCCGATCTTAAAATTATCTTTTGAACGCTGGGTTTGAGCTCCCCAGTATTTATCAGAAGGGACTTTTACTTCACCCATTGTGTCATGTTCTATTCTGTAAGACATTTTGCTTAAATGGTTAATTGGTTAATTGGTTAATTGGTTAATTGGTTATATATTATAAAAAAAATCCGCAAAGAATGTTAATTTTTCTTTGCGGATAAATTATTAAAATTTAAAAATTAATGGAGCTTACTTTATCAATAACATTTTCTTTGTATCAACATTTCCGTCAGTTTGTATTCTGTAGAAATACGTTCCGCTGGACAGATTAGAAGCATTGAAAGTTACTGTATAATAATTAGCCGATTTTAATTCATTATTAATTAAAGTAGAAACCAGACGTCCGCTGATATCATAGACCGTCAAACTGACCTTAGTATTACTTGGCAAAGAAAAACTTATACTGGTAGAAGGATTGAAAGGATTAGGATAATTCTGGATTAATTCAAATTTATCAGGAACTCCTATAACAACTTCACTTCCTAATTCAAAATATTCATAATTTCCGTTAAAGTCTATTTGTTTGAGTCTGTAATTATACTTACCTGTCTCTAAACCTTTGTCAGAGAATGTATAATTTTTTATAACCTGAGAGTTACCATTTCCGTTAATGAATGAGATTTTACTCCATAAGTTAGTTCCTGAAACAGATTTTCTTTCAACTTCAAAACCGCTGTTATTTATTTCAGATGATGTTGACCAGTTAAGAGTAACATTATTTAAATTAATTGCAGAAGTAAAGCTGGAAAGTTCTACCGGAAGCACACCGTTAAACGAACCTTCCCATTTGCTCACTGCAGTTCTGAAATTTGTACTTACAATAGCTGAATTAACAATATCCCATTTAAGAATTGTAGTATCAGTAATCTGGTCAGTAGAAATAATATCAAGTGTTACAGTTGCAATTCTTTCTCCCAAACCGGAAGTTCCCGGAATATTTGAAACATTATCTCCTACACCTCCTACATATAAAAGCTGAACGCCTACCCTGTTATTTACAGCAAAAGGATAATATTCAACGTTCATAGAATCATAAGAGTTAGTGAGACTTCCGATTGTATATTTCGGATTAACATTTGACAACCTTGGATTATCCATTGCTCCTGCAGTGTAACTTACAAAATAGCTTGAATTTCCCATCAGAAACTCAGGTTCTGAAGTTCTCAAAGTATATATATCAAAGGAAAATTCAGTTCCTCCTATAATATTGAAATTTGTAATTGTATTTGTAACTGAATCCAGCTGAGAATAACCGGTTTTAAAGATGGTCAGCAAACCAACAACCAGAAAGAATTTTAAAAAATGTTTCATATATTATTTATTTAAAGTTTAATAATTTCTACTATTTAGGCGGATAATTTGGAACATTGGATGCTTTCAGTAAATTCGTTGTTATGAATGAATAATCAGCTGCAGAAACGATTCCGGACATATTAATATCTCCCTGATTATAATTAGACTGAGTAAGATTTAACGTTACCACATTATAATCTGCTGCTGAAACTATAAATGATTTATTCGCATCACCTGCATACAATCCAAATATTCCACTTTCAAGACTTGCTGCCTGTCCTCCATAATACTGAGTTAATCCCGTTGAAAAATCATACAAAGCACTTGAAGTATTCAATAACTGAGCATTTGTAGACATTACAGGTAAATGGTTTCTGTGTCCGATCACTATAAAATAATTTCCTGATATCGTATTTACTTTAACAGGACTTACTCCGTCGAGATCAACTATTTTGCCGTCTGATCTGATAAACGCTGCTGTTCTTCCGCTTGGTATCGGAGCTCCGTCTGCAGTTTCTCTTAATTCAAGATAAACCCAGTCAACTACTCCAGCAGGAATACTTGAAACTGATTGTGTTCCTTCATAATTATACTGGGAATTTCCATATGGCTGTGACAAAGGAACAATATTATTGTCACTAAGATCAGTCCTCATTGTTCCGGAGCCAGCATAAGCACCCTGTAAATAAGCTTTTGTATTGATCTGAGTTAAGAAATTACTTATACAATCC
>CAZLOL010000238.1:0-2152 GCA_964561045.1 uncultured Ignavibacteriaceae bacterium
AAAATATATTTGAGCATACAAAAAAATCTGAAACGGATAAGTTCAATGTCTGGCTATATCAATATAAATTTATAATGTGTCAGACTGAGACAGGGCTAATGATAATAGACCAGCATGCCGCCCACGAGAGGATATTATACGAAAGAGCATTACTCTGGCTTAATTCACAGTCTTCATTTTCACAACAGTTACTCATTCCTATAAAATTAGATCTTACAAAAATAGATTATCATATAGCAGTTTCATTGAAAGACGAACTTCATAATTTAGGGTTTAATTTCAACCTGCTTAAGGAAGATTTTGTTGAGCTCGTAGGTGTGCCTTCAGACGTTAAGATAGGAAATGAAAACAGGATATTTCAGGAGCTTATAGATCAGTTCAAGGAGTATGAGCTTAAGCTTAATCTTGAAAAGAGGGACAATCTCGCAAAGTCATTTGCATGCAGAAGCGCAATAAAGTCAGGAGATAAGCTTACATTCCAGGAAATGACAGGATTAATAGATAATCTGTTCGCATCGCAGATGCCTTATGTATGTCCGCACGGCAGACCGACTGTTATAAGAATAACAACAGATGAGCTGGACAAGAGATTCAGCCGCACATGATGATATAGATTTAACATGTTAAATATAATTATTAATTTGTATATATCTGAAAAATAAAAAATTCATATTATGGAAATCGGTCTCGGAATACTATTGGGGATTGGCCTTGCTGCTAGCTGCGGATTCAGGGTTTTTTTACCAATGCTGGTTACGAACATAGCGTCTCTTCTCGGTTATCTTAAGCTCGGCCAGGGGTTTGAATGGATGGGGAGCTGGATTGCCTTTGCTGCATTTACTGCAGCTTCAATTGTAGAGGTTGGGGCTTATTACATTCCCTGGCTGGATAATGCGCTCGATACGATTTCAGGTCCGCTTGCCATGATAGCCGGAACGATTCTTACCGCTTCATTTCTCACTGATTCAAGTCCTGTGATTCAATGGGTTCTTGCCGCAATAGTCGGAGGCGGTACAGCAGGTATTGTAAAGGTCGGAGCCAGCGCTGCCAGACTAACTTCTACAGCTACGACCGGAGGTGCCGGAAATGCCATAGTAGCTACTTCTGAAAATATATTATCCGTTGTAACCTCAATATTGGCTTTTCTTCTGCCCATTATCACAGCTTTTATTGTAATACTGATTATATTCTATCTGATCAGAAAATTTTCAGAATTAAGAAAAACAAAGTGGCTGTTCGGGAATAAGGAAGATAAACTTAAAACGGTTAATTAAAAATATTGCAGGAATGAATTTTCAGCCCGTGATAACTGTATTTCACTAGCTTAAAATTATATTTTATCTGTCTAAAATTCTTCTGTGGTAATTAATCTGTCCAAGGTGATATGCAAGATGAGATACTAATCTTGAGAATATAAATCCGTAAGCAGCTTTATCTCCGAACTTATCCAAAGGGTATATCTTATTAATGTCATCTGGAGTTAACTCATCAAAAATTCTACCTATCATATCTTTTGTTTCTTCTACAACTCTTATCAACTCTTCCCGGCTGACATTTATTTCTGAAAATTCGGCGTCCCGATCGCGTATGTATCCTGTATTCCCTATGACTGCTCCGTAGAAGTGATTTAAATTACCGCAGATATGAAGGCATAGATTTCCCGGAGTATTGTTTATATCTCCTGAAAGTTTCCAGATGTTATCTTCATTTTTATATGAAGATATCTCATCTATCAGAGAATTTAAAAAATTTATGTAAAGCTGTTTGTAATAGATCATAACCTTTTTTGTTAATATCAGTGAATTTATTATTTATGTTTATTCTATTCTTTTTTTTTTTTAGTTTAAAATAAAATATTATTTGATAATATGACAGCTATAAAAATAAAACAAAACCTGCATTCATTAATAGATAATCTTGAAGATGATCATATTCTTGAAATGATCAACGAAACGGTTACTCAAATTATAAAAGATAAAAAATTAAAATGGGATTCATTGAGTGAAGAAGAGAAGAAATCAATTTTAACCGGATTAAAACAATTAGATACCGGTGAATATGTTTATTATGAAGATATGAAAAAAGAATTTAATGAATGGAAAAGAAAATAAAGTTTTCTTTAGAAGCAAAGAAAAACACAAATCAAATAATT
>CAZLOL010000238.1:2252-5733 GCA_964561045.1 uncultured Ignavibacteriaceae bacterium
GCATTTGGTTTTGAAAAATAATCTCCGTCAGTTCCGTAAGCAGGTCTGTGAGGCTTAGCAGAAAGACACCTTGGAGGAGAATCAAGATAACGGTAACCGCCGTCACGGTCGATCACATTCTGCATCATGAATGCAGATGCACCTCCCGGAACATCTTCATCAAGGAATAATATCCTGTTGGTTTTTTTCAGAGATCCGAGAATGATCTTGTTAATGTCAAACGGTAGAAGTGTCTGAACATCAATCAGCTCACACGTAATATTAACTCTGTTCAATTTTGAAATTGCATCTTTGGCTATATCTACACATGCACCATACGTAACAATAGTAATATCTGTTCCTTCAGTAAGTATTTCCGGTACACCGAGAGGAATTGAAATTTCGCTCAGATTCTCCGGTAATCTTTCCTTTAATCTGTAAGCATTCAATCTTTCTATGATCAATCCGGGATCATCAGATTTCAATAATGTATTATAAAAACCTGCTGCCCTTGTCATATCTCTGGGTACACACACATGCACTCCGCGGAAACTGTTAATGACAGTTCCCATTGGAGATCCGGAATGCCAGATCCCTTCGAGACGGTGTCCCCGCGTCCTGATTATCAGCGGAGCTTTCTGTCCGCCGGCTGTCCTGTATTGCAGGCAGGCAAGGTCATCGCTGATTATCTGCAATCCGTAAAGAAGGTAGTCAAGATATTGTATCTCTACAATAGGTTTTAATCCTCTCAAAGCGCATCCGATTCCCTGACCGACTATTGTTGCTTCACGGATTCCCGTATCAGTCAGCCTGAGATCTCCGTATTTTAACTGAAGTTTTGCCATCCCCTGATTCACATCCCCGAGAAATCCGAGATCTTCTCCAATGGCAAATATTCTTGGATCTCTTTCAAATGCAATATCAAAAAATGCATTCAGAACTTCTCTTCCGTCCACAAGTTTTGAGTCAGTATCATATACCGGTTTAATTTCTTTTACATTCAGTGCGGATTCATTTGATTCGCTGAATAAATGAGAACCGTATCTTCTGCTGTTATCTTTCTTAAAATTATTTTTCCATTCTATTAATTTTCCTCGTGCTTCTGATTTCTCACCGGAAGTGATCAACAGTATATCATTTATCGATTCAGATATTATTTTTCTGTTATTATCTAAAGATCTTTTTAATGTTTCGCTGACAGCATTTATTTCTTCCGAATGTCTGCCTGACTTTGCTATCTCACTGAATAAATTCCTTACTTCCTCATTTTCTTTTTTTATGGGTTTTATGTAATCTGCCCATGCTTCGAGCTGCATTTTTTTTACATAATCTTTTGCATCTTTTTCAATATTATCCAGATCTTCTTCAGTTGCAATAGCGTTGGCGAGAATCCATTTTCGCATCTGAAGTATGCAGCAGAACTCTTTTTCCCATTCAAGCCTTTCCTTTGTCTTGTATCTTTCATGTGAACCTGATGTAGAATGTCCCAGCGGCTGTGTAACTTCCTGAACGTCAAAAATCGCAGGTATATGCTTTTCACGAACGTCTTTTATTCCTTCCTCATACATTGATACTAGTCCCGGATAATCCCAGCCTTTCGCTGCGTGTATCTTAAAGCCCTGTCTCCATTTCTCTTCATATTCAAATCCTGCAAGAACATTTGAAATGCTTTCCTTTGCTATCTGATATTTACTAGGAACAGAGATACCGAATCCATTATCCCATATCGAAACTGCCATAGGGATCCTAAGCACGGCTGCAGCATTCAATGCTTCAAAGAACATTCCTTCTGCACAGCTTGCATTTCCGATTGTTCCAAAAGCAACTTCATTACCCTTGTCTGAAAATGTTGTCATACCGTGCAACTGTTCATTTTCTCTGTATAGTTTTGATGCATAGGCAAGTCCTACAAGTCTGAGCATCTGACTTGCAGTAGGAGAAATGTCTGCTGAAGTATTTTTCATCTCCATTAGATTTTTCCATTCTCCTTTGTCATCCAGTAATCTGTTGGCAAAATGCCCGTTCATCGATCTGCCGCCTGAAGCAGGTTCAAATTCTATATTTGTATCGGCGTATAGCTGGGCAAAAAATTCCTTTACTGTAGAAATGCCTGTTGCAAAAGCAAAAGTCTGATCTCTGTAGTAGCCCGACCGAAAGTCACCTTTACGGAAGACTTTAGCCAAGGCTATCTGAGCTACTTCCTTGCCATCTCCGAATATTCCGAATTTGGCTTTCCCTGTAAGAACCTCCTTTCTTCCGAGTATACTTGCCTGTCTGCTTTCGTTTGCAAGTTTGTAATCAGCAAGAACCTCTTTCTTATAATCTTCAAAAGTCACTTTTCCGTTTAAAGTTAATTTTTGCTTTTTTTTAATTTCAGACATTAGAATTGGTATAGTTCAGTAAATGTGAAATTTACTAAATTTAGTTTTAAGGAAAAATAGATTTTGATATGATGGCTTATATATGTGTGAATATAAGAATTGTATGGTAAAAAACCTGACAGATACGGAGACCTGTCAGGGATTCATAAATTTTAAGGAATATTCAGTTCCTGTCCTACATTTATTTTGTCAGGATTTGAAATATTATTTGCATTAGCTATATCCATATACTTGTTTGCATCACCATAAAACTCTTTAGCAATTTTGCTGAGAGTATCTCCTGATTTAACAACATAAGTTTTAACACCGGCTGATGCGATCTCCGGGTCATTTGCATTATCCATCTTGATGTCTGCGTTGATATCAGAAGGATTTTCTCCGCCGATCTCTTTTATTTTGTTCCAGACTGCATTCTTATCTTTCGGATAGGGAACTGTAGCTGCTACTTTTAAAACGCCGCCGTCTTCATTTATCTGAATATCTCTGCCGCCTGATGTATTTATTGAATCTATTACTGCTTTGTACTTTTCCTGTAAAGCCATTTTAAATTACTCCTCTTTTAATTTAATTTTATTATTGTTTATGAATATTATTTATTTTAAATCCTGAAAAATCAATCTTTTATAGCTTTAGCAGCGCCTTTGCCTTTAATCAATCTGTAAATTCCCAGTAAAACCATTGCACCTACGATTGAAGCAATAAATCCTGCTGAATCTCCTTCACTATACCATCCTACCAGCCTGCCAAGGTATGTAAACAATAAAGATCCACCAATCCCCAATAAAACTGTAACAATAAATCCACCCCCGTCTTTTCCGGGCATGAATAATTTTGCTAAAGATCCGGCAATAGCTCCGATGATTATGGACCAGATAATTGAACCCATGAATTACTCCTTTTATTATGAATTTAATTAGAAAATTTGATTTTAAAAAAAAGGAAACGGTTAAAAAAATATTTTTAATAATATAGAAATAATCTCTTTAAATAGGAATTAACTTATTTATGATTATTGCATCAGAATGCACATCCGTCCAAAACGTTCTGAAATAAGGTTATACAATCATTTAGTAAATTTAAATTTTCATTGAATGCTTATTGTTTTTCTACAAAACCCCTCC
>CAZLOL010000239.1:0-1707 GCA_964561045.1 uncultured Ignavibacteriaceae bacterium
TCCAATGTGCACTGCATTCAGGATTCAGAAGGCGGGAGACTCAGCGGGGACGACAAATGTAGTTAAGAATAAAAAAAGAGCTTCGTGCAGGTAAGGTGTTCGTGTTGGTGAACAAAAAATTTGCAATGAGATTGTTAGTTATTATTTAAGTGACTTTGCAAATTTTTTGGAACACCAACACGGGCGGTAAAATTCGGGTAGCTCCGCTGAGTCCGCATTTGAATTTGTTCTGGCTCAATTTGTTGGACTGCGGAAACTCAGCGGAAACAAAAATATTCCTTATGCTGATCAAAATTCAGGGGTTAACTGCTATAACGTGAAAGAAAGCTCGATTTTCAAATGAGGCTGACTAAATTTTATATTAATTTTTTTCTCCGGGCAATTAATTTAACAGCTGCGAAAGCTTGAGACTGATCTTTTTAACCGATGTCATTTATTAACTCTATCCCGAAGCAGAGTATTCTTTTTTTGTAATATCCATTTTTTCCCATTAAAATTTCTGTTCGAAATCAATTGCACAAAATTGAACTCAATTTTATCCATGTTCTTACTTCCCGGATTTTCAATCAATTTCAAAAGCCAGTAAAGTGCTTTACAAAAATCAGTTGTATATGTGACCAATTCACGCCGAAGCTTACTTTGTTTTCTTAAATACTCTTTAAACTTTCTTAGCTCAATGTAACAATTTTCATATTCCTGCAACTCGAATAATGCTTTTAATCTTATAAACATAACATGTACATAGAATACTGGCTTTCGCGTATTTATTTTTTTTAGTAACTCAATACATATCCTATAGTCTTTCATCTCAAAGCTTATTCTTGCCTTAAAAGAATTGATGTTGTCTTCTCTTAAAGTCGGAGGAAAATATTTCGAATAGTCTTTAATGAATTTATATGCCCAGCTGAATTTTTTTAATTGTATTGCATTAACAATAATGTCATGGGCAATATTGGCAAAATAATAATTATTATTGAAATCGTTTACGAGACCTTCTTTAAGTTTTTTGTTTAATAAATAAAAGAATTCGCGGTGCCCTTTTTCCTCACCTGAGTTTATTATCCTGAGACTGTATGTAATCAGCAAATAGTAAAATTTAAATCTGTATTCCTGCGAAATTGATTTCATGTCTTTGAAAAAAATTTTCTTTGCTTTTGCATAATTTTTCTTTTCGTTAATACCATTAAAGCATTGCAAAAGCAAATAGGTAAACTCAATCAGCTGATTTGCTTTATCCGGTTTCCCGGAATCATTATTAATGAAACTTATTAATTGCTTCAAATCCTGTTTTTTATAAATTATTTCAACAAGGTCTTCCGGAATTTCATTATTATTAGTTCTAAGGTTACAGATATCTATCATCTCCAGAAGTGTCTCAAGCAGGAACATTTTCTTCCGGTTATTTCTTATTTCATTAACTCTATAGTGATACTTCTTAAGACCACTTTCAGTCTTAATATAATCTATATTTTTATTTGTAGTTGTATAAATTAAATCCAAATCATAGCTGACTATCGGTTTTTCATAATACTCATTTATTAAATTTTTATATTTCTGATTAAATGAAGAATTAAGATTTCTTCTCCGGTATTCATCAAGAAGTAAAACCGATTCCTGCAATTTGTTTCTTTCTACATTTTTTAATAGTAAAAATTTATCTGCGATTTTATTCAGCTCGGAATATCTGTTCCATTTTGTCTGATTGCT
>CAZLOL010000239.1:1807-5729 GCA_964561045.1 uncultured Ignavibacteriaceae bacterium
AAACAGCCTGTTCAGCTGGCAGAGTTCTACCGGCAGGTATTCGACTGGCAGATTGAGAAAATTGAAGGCATTGATTACTGGCGGGTCACTACTCCGGTTTCAGAAAGTAATTCCCTGAATGGGGGACTTACATACCGCACAATTCCAGATTTTAAAGGCTTCATGCTGTATGTAAATGTTAATTCAATGGATGACACAATAGAAAAAATCATGAAGCTGGGCGGTTCAGTAGTTCGTCCGAAAACGGCTATTCCAAGAACAGGTTGGGTCACCATTGTGGCAGACCCTGAGCAAAATATTTTCGGAGTATGGCAAACTGATCCGAGTGCCTTTCCTGTTCCGCATCCTGATTAATAAAATAAACGTATATAGATTTTTCATAAATCACCTAATTCATTAATCAATCAAACTTCAAAAACAATGTATTACACAGACGATTCAATTCTGGCTGAAAATATGGCACCGCTCATTATTACAGCTGCACCATACGGTCCGGCATGGCTGCCGGGCGATGCTTCAGATATAGCAGTTACATGGGACGAACAAGTGCAGGCTGCCGTTGACTGCTATAATGCAGGCGCAAGAATACTTCATTTTCATGTCCGCAACCCCGTAACAGGCATGGGTTCCACCAACTTCGATGAGTACAATTATATGCTCAAAAGGATCAGGGAAGCATGCCCGGAGATGATCATTCAGGTTGGCGGGTCAATTTCTTTTGCGCCTCACACGGACGATGCAAAAGCTGCATGGCTTGACTACGACACTCGCCACATGCTGACAGAGCTTGATCCAAAACCTGAGTTCGTAACTGTTACGACAGGCACCACTCTCTGGGACATTGCTTCAATGTTCAGCAAAGAGGATATTAAAGGAACACACATGGATGATCCCAAAGTGCTGGAAGCATGGTCCGGCATGGTGGTAGATTCCACACCTGCATTCTATGTTGAGCACCTGAAACGTCTCCGCAAGAATGGCATTCAGCCGTACTTCGTTCCTGCCCATGTTCATCAATGGGAAATCATTGAACGCTTGATTCGTGCTGGTGTTTACATGGGTCCGTTAAACGTGGCACTCTGTGCATATGGCGGCGGAACTCTTGGAAGAAATCCTTTTGATCTTATGCATTTCCTTCAGCGCTTACCTCAGGCTTCAGTGAATACATTCTGGTCAAGCATGCGCGGATTGATTTCCTATTCGGCAATGGCTATTGTACTTGGTCAGCATGTGCGTGTAGGAAATGAAGATAATCTATGGGGAGCTGACCGCAAGCGCAAAACAACAGTTGAACAAATTCAGGGTGTAGTGAGAATCGCTGAAGCATTTGGCCGAAAGATAGCTACGGCAGATGAAGCTCGTAAAATTTGCAAGGTCGGTGTCTGGTATAACAGTGTGGAAGAAACGTTGGAGAAGAATGCAATGCCGCCGAATCCGACAGAATTCAATCCCGGATTCCTTACATGGCCGACTGATGGAAAGATCAGACCGGCTGTGCTCGGAGGAGATTCACATCCGATCGCTGCATGCATGATCGCTCCGGAACCTGTTCGAAAAGCTCAGGAGAAACTGATGGCAAAGAGCAAGAAGTAATTTGAAACCCGTTTTCAGATTCCCGCTATCTTAGTAACTTTAGCGGGAATTTTTTTTCTCACTAAAAATAATCCAGCTCAATGAAAAATAAATTTTCATCCACCGGACCGTGGGATAATGCTCTTGAACAATTGTATGAATGGGATGCCACATTCGCAGCCGCATGTGAAAAGATGTCAACCAATTCATGGAAGAATGGAATTCTCTCACCGAAGCTTGTTGAATTGATTTCTCTTGGAATCAATGCAGCATGCACAAACCTAAATGCTGATGGTACCCGTCGACATATTCGGGCTGCACTGAATAAAGGTGCGACACGCGATGAAATTTTATTTGTGCTTAAGTGCGCATCGGTAATGTCCATTCATTCATGCAGTTTAGGTGCACCTATTCTTCTTGAAGAAGCCAAAACTGCCGGGAAAGGCGCGGCATCAAAACCTTCTGTTGCAACGCCCGCATGCGATAAAATGAAATCTATCGGACAATGGAATACAGCCTGGGATCCATTTTTTGAGCTCGATCCCTTATGGACAGATGAGTTTATGGCGACTGGAGCAAGCATTTATGGAAGCGGAGTAATGTCACCCAAGGATACTGAACTGATCAGCATAGCATTCGATGCATCTTACACTCACATGTATGCTCCCGGCACAAGGCGGCATATTCACAATGCGCTTAAAGAAGGTGCTTCAGTGGAAGAGATCATGGAAGTGCTAAAGCTTTGCGTTGCCCAAGGTGTACAGGCATGCAACTTGGGTGTGCCTATTCTGAAGGAAGAGCTTGAACTCTTTACTGCCAAATCAAAAAAGAGATAGCCGGAAACCCGAAAGGAAAAATCTGATGTAAATTCGAAGAGCTCAGGAGAAATTGATGTCGAAAGCTAAAAAGTAATTGCATCCCGAAATTCAGATTCCCGCTTTCAAAGTAATGATTGCGGGATTTTTTTTATCAGATTAGAGAATTCGGAAGATTATCTGACAGATGAGAAGGGATGATTGAGATCTGTAAAATATTTTTAGATATGCAGGGGCTGTCCAAAAAGTAACTATGAGTCAAATGTATTTAGCATTTCGTTTAATAGGAAAAATCAATAAATTGATTTGCGATTTTGATTATGATGAGAATATATTTGGATAACTGCTGCTTCAACAGACCTTATGACGACCAGAGTCAATTAAAAATAAAAAGTGAAACCGATTCAATACTTTTTATTCAAGATAAGATTCTAAGAAATGAAATTGAATTGGTGTGGTCATATATCTTAGATTATGAAAATAGTTTGAATCCTTACATGGAGAGAAGGATTGCAATTTCAGAATGGAAAGATTATTCGAAAATTTATGTAAATGAGAGTGATGAATTAATAGAGATAGCTGATGAAATATCATTATTGCATATAAACGCCGGAGATTCACTTCATGTAGCTTCTTCGGTTATTTCTTCATCTGATTACTTAATTACAACAGATAACACTCTGATAAAAAAGTTGAAGAATTATAAACGGATAAAAATAATTAACCCGAAACAATTCCCAAAGGATATTAAATAATTGATGACTGACATAGAAATTAAAATCAAAGGTTATAAAATACTAATTAAGGAATTAGGTGAGTTAAATGCAGAAAAATTTATTTCTTTGATAATCCGTGAACCATTCGATTATACAAAATGGAAAAAGAATCTTTTCAAGAATAAAAGTGTAAGAGAATTGAGTTCAAAAGCAATGGAATTTAAAGACAGATCTAAGCTTCAATAACCGGATAGATTTTTTTCACCCATCATTTCCAAAGCCTCCAGACTGATAACTTCAAATTCACAAATTCCGATATTACAATTTGAAATGAGAAAATTGTTCATTGAAATTATTTGAAAAATCCAAGTTACTATTTCTACAATTTATCACAATTGATAATTTACACCCTGGATTCCTATCTTCTGATTAAGATCGGGAGATTGGAAAAATTACTTCTGTGAAACTTTGTGAGACTCTATGGTTAAAGCCTTAGCGCAAAAACTTTCGTACTGCCGACAGGCTTTTTGGACGGATGAGAATTATTTGAAACAGTTTTGAACTTTTTCACTTTGATTTTAATTTGTATTGTTATTAGTTTACACTCATTAGTTTCATGTATACAAAATTCCCCGGTAAAAATTATTCAAGTCAAAATCTAAATAAATATAATCTAAATAATCTAAACTCTCTCAAAGATGAGAAAAAATTTATCAGCGCTCCATTTTACTCTGTTTCTTTTTTCAATGACAAATCTATCACATGCACAGTCTCGAGAGATTGGAAACGAAATTCGGATACTCAATACACTCAATACAC
>CAZLOL010000240.1:0-5688 GCA_964561045.1 uncultured Ignavibacteriaceae bacterium
TGTCAACTTAGTTGTTAAAAAATTTTCTTACCATTTTGAGTAGAATTTAACTTGAAAGTGACTAATACTTAATACCTAATACTTAATACCTAATACTTAATACCTAAAAAAAAAGGAGCCTGAAATCAATCAGGCTCCTTAGAATATATTAACTTAACTTTATTTAGTAAGTATTATGGTCTTTGCTTCTGTATAAAGTTAGTAGAATTATTGAAAGCTAAAACTACATCTGTCAGATCTGTCGTTCCATCGCAGTTGAAATCAGTATTAGGAGCTGTAATAAAAGCAGATGCATTATTATAAGTAGCAAGCACATCAGCTGTATTTACAAATCCATCCTGATTTGCATCTCCCTGATAAATAGAAGGGATACCGCCGGATAATTTCT
The DNA here is from genome assembly GCA_964561045.1 of uncultured Ignavibacteriaceae bacterium. Classification (GTDB taxonomy): domain Bacteria; phylum Bacteroidota; class Ignavibacteria; order Tepidaquicellales; family Tepidaquicellaceae; genus JAGPCH01. Next base: position 389 of record CAZLOL010000240.1, read on the forward strand.
GATTGCTGCCGTATGCCTGGCTGATAGCGGATGTAAAGTCATAGCTTGCAGCATGTGCTGTAAATGTAACTGTAGAAGCGCTCCAGGTTTCTACAGAATTTGCGCTCTTTACTACAACGTAATAAGGAGTAGCGTCTGCTGCGTTTCCGAAGTTAATTACTGAAGCAATGTTTCCGCCTCCGGTTCCGTTTGCTGATTCGATCAGACCGTATGGTGAAGAACCGCTCCTTAATTCAACTGTAACAGCGCCTGCATTCGGACAAGCTTCCCAGTTTAATTTAAGAGTAAGTCCGCTTAATGCGGTTGCTTCGTCTGCACCCATATAAGGTTTTACTGTTCCTCTGGTATTTCCGTCTATGTCTGTTGTAATTCCTGCAATCGGTGTACCAAGCAGGTTAAGATCACCTATTGAAGCACCGGTAAGGTGCAGATCACCTGTTGACTGATTTACAAAATTAGCAAGTACAGAACTTGAATTCGCATCTTTTCCTGTTGCGATCTTCCATGCAGCAAGATCTGCCTGGTTCGCACCAAGGAATCCTAAGTTCGGCGCTGTTCCATAATAGTAATCATTGTAGTTTATGTCTGTATAAACTGTTGCGGCAGCTCCTGAATATACAGCCCACCTGTTTGCCCCGACTGTCTGCACATTTGAGAAAATATTATCCCGTATGTCAAGCGAATTTGCGGTAATTAACGCGCTTGAAATATTGATCGCCGCGCTGTTGCCTCCAACAGTTGTCTGGTTTACCGCCATAGCTACCGTGTTATAATAAATATTGTAACCGCCTCCTGTATTCACCATGATACCATACCCGTTATCTGAAGAAAGTACGCCATTAAATCCATAAGCGCGAACATCCCAGATGAAGTTATTTGATACCGTGACGCCTGATGCTGTAGTAGCTGCTGATAAGACAATTCCTGCGGCTCCATAACCGGTGGTATTCTGCTGATATACATCGCCTATTTTGTTTGCATTTATAGTTCCGCCGTTAATACCCAGAAATAATCCTATTCCCTGTGTAGTTGCGGTGCTTGTAGCAGTAGATTGAAGACCGGCTATATAGTTATTGCTGGCATTAAAATTCTGAGAATAAATTATTCCCATCCCTCTGAAGGTATGTTTTTCGGAAATGACTGTGGATCCGCAGTTATTTTGCGTTATTGTCCAGTTCTGATCCAAATTTGTTGCATTACCCCTGACATAAAATCCGTTTTGCGTACCTTTGGTTGTACAACCGGTAATAGTGTTATCGGAGTTAGGGGCTTCGGAATCGTTGCCAAGTACAGTTCCGCTGCTCGCTAAAATACCGGCTATGCTTGGTCCCGTTAGAGTAAGGTTTTTCATTGTATTATTTGTTGCACCGTTAGATGAGTTTGCGCTGCCCAGCCATACATTTACACCGGCAGTACTGGAATTAGTAAAAGTCAGTGATTTTCCGCCTGAATTTACTCCGTCAACAGTAACATAGTCAGCTCCGTTTAATTTCAAAAGCGCTGTTGCTGATGTGCCTGAAATGGTAGAAGCTGCAGAATCAGCCTGTATGGTCAATGTATTCACCGATGATGCCCCTGTATAAGCATTTAAAGTTATTGGAAATATTTCACCCGTGCCTGTAGTATAAGTGGCATCCTTCAGGAGGAATCTTACAGGTCCGCTAACCCCTCTCAGAGATAGATCATTTATTGCTGCTGTAATAGTTGCGTAAGTACCGACTCCTGCATCTGAAGGCAGATTAGGATCTTCCGTCCTTTTCACGTAAAGTGGTCCATCGTAAATTTTTCCGTCCTCCATTGGAATAAAAGATTCTTCCTCAACTTCTTTCATCACTTTCCTTACATTATTTGCATTCAGCAAAGTATTATCAATAGCCTGTGATCTATCTGTACTGTTTTCATTTTCAATTGTTTCGTAAACCTCTTTCATTACTTTTGTTACTACCCTGTTAAAGGTAATATTTTTTCCCGTGTATCTGTTGAATGCCATAGAGCCAACAGTATAATCTCCGGACAACGGAGCATCAGTAATAATGTAACTGTTAATTGTTCCTCCGATCGGGAAAGCTCCTGCACCAAGAGCTACACTTGAAGGAGTTGATGCAAATGCCCCGAGGTAGATACCAACGTTTGGTATTGAGGCAAGATCCTGAGCAACCACAAAATACTGGATTGTATCTCCAATGCTGACACTGCCTGCCGTCAGTAAAGAATAATTAATTGTGAATGAAAAAGGAGATGAACCGGTAGACTCAGTAAATTTCCAGCTTGCAAGCACATTTGCTTCGGCTCTTTTTTTATAATAGACCCTTGGGCTTGTCCCGCTTGTTCCGTTTACTCCGCTGATGTCTGTTATGGTTACGGGAGTAAAACTTCTGTTAGATGTACTGTTTGTATTTGTAAGCAGAGCATACGAAATTGCAGGACCTGTTCCGTCTAAATAAACACCATCAAATTCATCTGCTCCCAGATCAGGTGCAAAAGCTCCGCCGTTTACTGAACCGGCCGGTCCGGGTCTCACATCGTTATCATAATCAGTTGTTATTCCGCTGATCACAGTACCGTTTGATTCAAGTACAGTAGGAGTAACTCCCATATTAAGATGCAGATCTCCCGTTACAGTATTTACAAATGTTACTGCAATTCCTGAGAAGCTGCTGCCGTCACTTGCCGAAGCGGTTTTCCATCCGTCAAAGGTCTGGTCAGTAGTCCAGTATCCGATTGTTGCCGCATTGCCGTTCAAGACATTATAGTTTGATGCATTAGAAGCCCAGCCGGTTGCTGAAGTTGCTGCGCCATAGTTATTTGCAATTGCATAATGCTTGCCTGTTCCGCCTGTGCGTGAATTGGTAAGAATATTATTTTTAATGTTTACAGTTTGAGCTCTGACAGTAGCAGAATAATCACCTCTGTAAATTCCAAAACTTGGCTGAGCTCCGGCTGATACAGTTCCTTCTATGTTTATGGAGTTATACAATACATTATCGATCGGATCAGGTGTGGATCCATGGTTGAACTGAATTCCTGAAATTGCAGAATTGGTAGTCTGACCATTCCCTAAAGATATCATATTATTATAAACAAAAACCGCTGTCGTACCCGAACGGATAATAATTCCGGCTATTTGAGACGGCGCTGTCGCTGAAACGCTTGTACCGGCATTTCGCAGATCATAAATTCTATTCCTGTAAATGCTGGAGTTGGTTGCATTTGCTGAGATTATACCGGCAACAAAAGTTGCAGTGGTTCCTGTATTTATATTTGCAAGATTGCTTATCGTATTAAGATAAATATTATTATTATTTCCGGTACCCGGGTTTATTCCGACAGTACCTGCCTGTCCGTTTGTAATTGTTGTCAGAGCGCTGTTTGAAGTCAATGCAGTAATGGTGTTGCTGTAAATATTGTATGTGGACGCGCTGCCCGATGCTGCTGCTGTCCAGATGCCTCTTACAAAAGCTGTGGTTCCGGAGCCGAAAGAAGAAAGATTACGGATTGTATTTCCTGAAACAGTGATGACACCTAAGGATGTAGAGGGCATATTAATACCGCTTACTAAAGAACTTCCAGTTGTAAGTCCCAATGTTCCGCCGCGCATATTATCTGCTGTTGTGTTTCCAATCGTATTATTTGAAATTGTCATAGAAGATGATATGCCTGAAACAATTATTCCTGCGACACTCCCTGCAACTGCAGCTGTAGTGCCGCTGCAGGAAAAAGCGCCTATTGAATTATTTTGAATTGACATTGCACCTGTTGTAGATGAGTTTATGCCGACCAACAGTCCGGAAGTTGTTGTAGATGTTGCAGTGAGCGAACCTGTACCTGTTGTTGCTCCGATTGTATTTGAGGTAATTGTCCCGATATTTGCATTCCCTGAAGTCACGTTTATTCCGCATAATATGCCGTTTGCTGTAGACGCGTTGCTGCTTGTGGTTGTTGATATGGAAGCTATGGTATTACCCTGTATGTTGCTTGTTGTACCGCCTGCTGTAAACGCGCAGTTAATACCGACAAATCTTAATGCAACTGTAGAATTCAAGGTCATGACTCCGGTTGCTGTAGAAGTTGCATAGCCGATTATGTTATCTGAAATATTATATGCACTGCCTGATGTAATGAATATTCCGTTATCAGTGTTGGCAGTTGTCACTGTTCGTGCTGCAGTTTGATAAATTCTGTTATTGCTGATTATCCAGCCGGAAGATCCTGTATTAATATTCATTCCGTTGTATTGAAGACCTGCATTAAAAGCATCAGCGATATTATTTCCGCTGATGGTTTCACCGCTGTTGTCAATTACTGCGCTGGTACCTAATGAATAAATTCCGTTAAGAGGCAGATTAACTCCGGCCGGTCCTATCTGACATGTATTTATAACATTATCATCATTCCCTGTAGTTGTTCCGGTTGAAAAGAATATTACCCCGAAAGATGTTGTAGAACCGTTTAATGTACATCTGAATATTGCATTTGCAGAAGCATCGTTAATAAATCGGATTGTGCTGGATGCTCCTACGCCAGCATTACTGATAGTTAAACTGTTTCCTCCGGCATTTAATCCGTCAATAGTAACATTGTCAGCGCCGTCTAAAATAATCAGATGCCCGATAACACTGCCCGAAATAGTCCTGGCTGCGCCTCCTCCCGGACTGATTGTAAGTGTTTTCCAGTCTCCTGCATTTAATGAGTTTGCTCCGTCTTCAGTAGCGACATCAGCAGTTATAGTTATGGAAATATTATTTCCCGACTGGGAGCCGGCTCCGTTAATTACGGAAAAAGCTCCTCCCGCCTGCGTGAGAGAGGTATAATCTCCGTTAGCTCCGGTGGAACCGCTGACAGTTACCTGTGCATTTACATTGTTTAAAGTAAATAATACTGCACTTAAAAATACTGCTAAGTAAAAATGGGTTTTTTTCATAGCTTTTGATTAAGGGTTTATAAATGATGTTTTGAGATAATGCCGGATTTATAAGGTGAGATATATACAGAATACTTGCATTCAATAATATGCCCGCAGAATTATACAAAATGAATTTCATAAAATTTAATTCAATATTTTATATTAACTTTCCTTGGAATCTGAACTTAAATTATATTAGTTTAAAAAACAACATTCAAAAAAATAAATTATTGCCTTGACTTTTGATATATGTATACAATTTAATTGTGGCAGACTTTAAGGATAAGCATCAGCTCTGATTAGTTTCAGCATTGATTGGACTTTTATCAAATGATTTTTATTAAAAGGAAATTACCGGGGATCTTTCTCTATAATCTTTTGCGCATCTTAGTTAAAA
>CAZLOL010000241.1:0-5679 GCA_964561045.1 uncultured Ignavibacteriaceae bacterium
GGCGGGACGGCGGGACGGCGGGACGGCGGGACGGCGGGACGGCGGGACGGCGGGAGCGTAAGCGCGCACGGCCGTGCGCGCCAACGCCGGCGGAGGATCGGGTCGGCGCCTCGCTCAGGCCGTCCCGCCCGGCCAGGGCCAGGTGTCGGCCTTCACGGCCGCGTAGTTGGCGTCGAGCGCCGGGCCCAGCAGCAGGATGGCGGCGATGCGCCGCACCATCTCCCCCACGTAACGCGCCTCCTCCACCGTGAGCCCCCGCCCCAGCAGTTCCTGCTCCCGGTAGCTGAGCCACTTCTTGATGACCTGGTAGCCGCCCAGGGTGTACTCCCACACCCGCTCGGGGACGTTGGCCCAGTACGCATGATCGTTGAGGTAGATGTCGCGGGTGGTCTGGCCGAGCAGCGAGCGCCACTCGGCGCCGCCATGCGTGAGCGCGGCCACCTCGTCCTTCGTGTACTCGCGTTCCACCGACTTTCCCCGCGCCGGCATCGTGACGCCCCCCTTGCCGGCGTGGCCCCAGCCGGCGGTGATATCCAGGTGCCCCACCTTGGGATTCACCTGCTTGCCGTCGGTCCGGGTCAGGACGCCCAGGACCTTGAGCTCCGGCCGGATGGTGCCGGTGGACACCCCCGGGGCGGCGGTCTCCGGGTCGAGCAGGCGAGCCAGCTCCTCGCCCAGCGCCGCGGAAGCGGCGAGCTGCTTGTGCTTGGCGGGTAGGGGGATGCGGGGCCAGTCCTGGCGGAGGGCGCCGGCGTTCTCGACACGATACGCACCGGAATGCACTGTCGCGATTGCGTGCCTGAACAACACCGCGGGCTCCGTCTTTGCCATTCGGATGAAGGATTCCGCCGGAGGGCTGATGTTTGGCACTGTTCTCGCACCCGCACCGGCGCTGAATAGAGTCTCCTCCAGAGCGGAGGCCAATAGCATCAATGGGAAGTAGTTCGAGAGCCCATTGCCCAGGTTGTCACCAAGTACCGATGTGACTGCCCCTCTGTCGAAACCTGCCTGTGGCAACTTCTGTCTCGCTTCGAACCACAAGTTGTCGTCAAGCAGGTGCGGCAGATACTCGACGCGACTCCTGTCAAGCAGCTTCGTCGAGCCTTCCCAGTAAAGCCATCGGACGTCGAACGGCCGGTAGAGATACCGAACAACTTTCCCCGCGGAAAGACCCAGTTTCAGAAGTTGGGTCCGCGTGCCCACCGCATCGAAGCCTCCCGCGTCATCCATTGCAGCGGGCATGATGCGCGCGATCTCATCGTGGCTCAACTCAGAATCGAAGTACTGTTCCATCCTCGCGAGCAGCTTGTCGCGGTCAATGTCCACCACCACATCGTCGCGGCTGGTCTTCACTCCGGGAAAGGACACGGGGAAGAGCTCAGGTAGCTCCGGCCAGTTGGTGTACCCCGCGGAGACCTGAGTCGGCACCAAGGGGAGTCCCAGAGCATCAATCGGCGTCAGGCCTTCGTAGGCACGCTTCCCCTTCCCCTCCGCCAGGTCTCCGAGCTCCGCCCGCTTCTCACTCCCCCAGAAGTGCCGGAAGTGCACCACCTCCACCGACGCGTGCTTCTTCTTCCGCACCAGCGTCGCGATGGCCGTGCCCACCTGGATCCCCTCGCGGTTCTGCTCGGTCGAGAAGATGCTCGGGTCGGGCTTGCCCTCCGGCGTCAGCTTGCCGGTCTTGTACTTGTCCCCATTCAGGCAGTCCACCCAGATCCGGTCGAAGACCTCAAGGTACCGTTCGCGCATCCCGGTGAATGAGAGCCCGTCGAGCCAGGAGTAGTTGGAGATGAAGCAGACCACACCCTCGCCGCTGTCCACGATCTTCCGCTCGGCCATCCGGTAGAAGCGGACGTAGAGATCGTTGAGCCCCTGCCCCTGGGGCCTCGGGGCGCGGAGGGTCTCGCGGTAGGCGTCGGTGAGCACCCGCTCCTCGGCCACCGCCATCCCGGCAAAACCGTTGTAGGGCGGATTGCCCAGAATCACCAGGATCTTCCGCTCCTGCTTCACCTCATCCGCGGCGTCCCGCTCCTGCTCCAGCTCGGGCCACATCAGGTGCTGCTTGGGCTCCCGGGCCGGCTCCCAGCCGGTGAGGGCGTTGGTGAGGAACACGCCCACTCGCTCGCTGCTTTCGGGCTCGAGCGGCGCCCCCGCCTGGCTGAGCAGGAGGCCCAGCTGCAGGTGGCTCACCACGAACGGGGCGGGCAGGATCTCGAAGCCGAACACCCGTTCGGTGGCGGCCCGCTTGAGGTCCTGGCCCAGCAGGGCGTCGCCGCCCTTGTTCTTGAGCGTCTCCTCGATCTTCCGGAGCACCTCCACCAGGTAGGCCCCCGTGCCGCAGCAGGGATCGAGCACCACCACCCGCGGGTCGGCGAGCCCGTCGGCGATCTTGAGCTCCTCCCGGAGCGCCGTATCCACCCGCGCCACCATGTACTGCACCACCTCGCGCGGGGTGTACCAGACGCCGAGCTCCTTGCGGAGGGCCGGATCGAAGGCCTCCAGGAACGGCTCGTAGAAGTACTGCACCGCGGCCGCCTGCTCGAAGGTCTGGAAGAACGCGGCGCGGTCGACCCGGTTGAGGGCGTCCTCGCTCCAGTCAAGCACCTCGACCAAGTCGAGCTTGCCGAGGGTGGTGGGAGTCGCGATCTGGGAGAAGAGCGGCTGGATCATCGGCAGGTGCAGGGTCCACGCCGCCTCGCGCCACTTGAACTTCGCCCTGCGGTTGGTGGGTGGGTGCTCGCGCGCCCACAGCACCCAGGCGGAGAAGATCCCGTAGAACAGGGTCTGCACCAGGGTGGAGCGGAAGAAGTGCTCGCCCTTCTCGCCCGAGAACGAGATGCCGAGCGCCTGCTCCAGCGCCTGCCGGATGGCGGCCAGCCCCGGCTGGTCTGGCTCCTCCTCGATGCGTGCCAGCGCGTCGCGGGCGTAAGAGGCCAGGAAGAAGGCCAGGTCCCTGGGGCTCGCGAGCTGGGCGCGGGAGAGCAGCACCCGCTTGAGGAACTCGGTGAATCGGGTGCCGTGGGCCCTGGCGGTGGCCTGCGGGTGGGCCGCCGCCTTCCAGAAGGCCTTCTCCCCCTCGGCCAGCTCGTAGCGCTCGCCGGGGACGGCCTCGCCATCGGGGCCGCGGGTCACCAGCTGGAAGGCGCGGAAGTTGGTGACCAGCACCTGGCCGTAGCGGACCACGTACTTGGCCACCTGCGGGCTTTCCACGGTGACGATGAGCGACGCTCCCACCCCCTTGGCCTCGATCACCCCGCGGGCGGGGATGGTCTCGACCGCGCCGGCGGCCGCCGCCTTCTTCCGGCCGGCCTTGAGCTGGTCGGCGGTGTAGAGGCCCATGTCGGGAATGCCGGCCCCCTGATCCTTCGGGTGCGCCTGGCAGTGGACCCGGGGGTCGAGGGCGCGGCCGAGATCGTTGAGGAGTTCGATCAGCGGGGGGTAGAACGACGTCTCGGCGACGGCGCCGCCGGTCAGGTGGATATCGTGCAGGCCGGTGAGGTACTGGTGGACCGGATCCATGGCGCCTGGGGTGGGGTGTACCGAAGAGTAGGCGGGGGGTGGGACGGTGCCAAGGATGGGGGAACGACGGAACGACGAACGGGGTCACGGCGCGGGGGACGTGAGGAGTTCAGTCCGGGCGCGTGACCCAGAGGTTGCGATCAGCCACGGCGCCAGGCCGACGTGCCGGATTTCGTCGGCAAGGAGCCGGAGCCGGCCCGAGGGTGGCAGGGAGGGGAAAAATGGGGCGTCCCACATGCCGGAGATTGTGGGACGCGACAGTCAACGGAACGTCAACCGACTACTTGGCCTGGTTCGCTTGCCACGTCTTTAGTGCCTCCATCACAAACTTGCGAACCTGGCGGTTCTCAAAGAGCAGGCTAAGGGCGTTGGTTGGGCCTTTGCCGGAGAGCGAGGTGTCGCCCCGCCCGAAGGACCGCTGCCCAATTCGCACGCGGAATGTGTGTTGCTGATCTTCTGGAAGCGGCGCGACGTACGGACCAATCGCCTCCAGCTCAAGCGCAAGACGACGATTGCGGCGCTCAACCTCCTGGTACCTCGCGGCTTGAGACCCTGCGTACCCCGCCAGGACACCCAGCGTAATCGTAACCGCGAGGCGTGCAACTACCTCCCACCATGAGAAGACAGTCACTGTGCCTCCCGTGGGGGGAGGCACAACATGAGTAGCGAACAGTCGGTACGCCAAGATCACCAACCAGACCAATGCTCCAAAGGTCAGCACCTGCCAGATCAACGCAGCCCACCACGCGCGATCGGCTTCCTTCTTATAGCCGTAGGTGACTCCTCTTGCTCCAATCACACCGACCAGTCGCTCAACAGCAACTCGGTGCGTGTCAATCTCTGCCACAAGCCCGGCCGCGCGCTGATTGTGTTCTTCCTCCGCCTTGCGGAGCGCCTCTGCCTGTTCCCGCCCCAGACGCTCGACTTCCTTGTCCGCATCGGCTTTGAGTTTGAGGAGCGCCTCACTGTAGCGCTCCCGAATGTCGTTGAAGCGCTCCTCGCGGGCGCGCTCAGCCGTCGCATGCTCGGTGTTGCGGTTCTGTTGATCGGCTGAAAACTGACCTTGAAAATCTGAAGTGACCTGGGCAACCGATTGTCGTTGCGCTTCGATTACGGCGGCCAGCTCGGAAACCTTGGTCTGCACAACCGATAGTTCGGCCTGTCGCTGTGACTCCACCAGGCCGGGCACAGCAAGCACCTTCCGCTCAAGCTCCGAAATGCTTGCACGAAGGGTCTCATTGGCGCTAGCCGCCTCCTCGATACCTTTCGTCATCGTGTCCCGGAAGCGTTGGGCAGCCTCTCGCTGCCCCTGTAGCTCGTCGTGACCCGATGCGATCACAAGCTGTCCTAGGTAGGTCAAGCCAGCGTCGGCAGAGGAATTCGCATTGTCGAGGAGCGTGAGTTCTCCATTGGCAACGAAGTCCCGGAGAACAGGTAGGATGCCACGAAAATGCGTTACCAAAGAATCAAACGGCGCAGGAACGACCAGTTGGCCGTCCAGCGCGTTCAGCCGTTTCCCCACAAACGTCAACACCCCGCGAAGGCGCTCAAGCTTCTCGCGCGCGGCGACGTCCAACTCCTCGCGGCTGATGCCTTGATCGATAAGAGGGCCGATTTCGCTCAAGACCGTCCATATAACACTCTCACGGTACCGTGTAGTCCAAGCATCCATAGCGGGCGGTCCCCTCATCGTGCCGGAGATTGTGGGGTACTCCGTGACTGATGGCCACGGACGCTCCTAACATGCGCCAGAATCGAAGGGCACGCCAGATCAAGTGGGCGATGGCTGACAGGTTGGGGGCAATATCTCTATACCCCGCAGACGATTAAGGCTCGGTTGATCCCCCGGCGGAATTCGAAACCCAGTCCGCGAGATCCGGCCGGGCTCTGGCCTCGGGAAGCCGAGGGGGGGACGGGGGGGCAGGCGGGCACGGCCACCCCGGCCTTGCTTCCCTGCCAGCGGGCTGATCCCACGCCTGCCTACACAAGCCGCCGAGCCGGGCCAACCCGCCGTTTGGCTATCCCCCGGGGGCCCTCGCGGGTTCAAGGGATTCCTCGGTCGCTGCGCTCCCTCGGAATGACAGCCAGAGGGGGGAGTTCCTCACGCGCTCCGCTCCCTTGGGATAGCACCCCCCCGCCCCAGCCCCACACCGTCCGCAA
>CAZLOL010000242.1:0-5605 GCA_964561045.1 uncultured Ignavibacteriaceae bacterium
CAAATACAATTTTCCCGGACAATTCTTCCGTACAGTTGACAGCTCCTTTCAATATTTATCCCGACGTGCCTTTGCCGGCAACCAATGTAAACAACTGGATTCCTCTTAGCGGTTCGCCGGCATTATCGGGAGCAAGTTTTTCAAATCCTAATCTCGCGGGATTTGAGAATGTAAGTTTCAGGGGAGCGTTCGGAACGGATAACTGGACAGCAAACTGGGCGCAGTTCAATCCGAAGAATTATACAGTAATAGGAATAAATCAGCTTTCAAACATTGTACCGGAAAATTTTATTCTGAATCAGAACTATCCGAATCCGTTTAATCCAACAACCACAATAAGTTTTTCAATTCCAAAATCAGGTTTTACATCACTTAAAGTATTTGATATTACAGGGAAAGAAGTTGCAGATCTTGTAAGTGAGAATCTGACACCCGGAACTTATGAATATCAGTTTAATTCAAACAATCTTTCATCGGGAATTTATTTTTATACATTAAAAGTCAATAATATTTTTGATACAAAGAAAATGTTTTTAATAAAATAATAATATTCCAAATCTTTCTTTAGCCGGGTGATAATTTTTCTCCGGCTATTTTTTTATCCTGAATTTGTAGAGTAATCTATATTTTTGAACAACTATTTATTAAATCACTAAATTATCATGAAAGCAAAAATATTATTTGTATGTATTCACAATTCCGCGAGAAGTCAGATTGCCGAAGCATATTTAAAAAATATAGGCGGGAAAGAATTTGAAGCCGAAAGTGCCGGACTTGAGCCGGGTAAACTTAACCCGTTAGTTGTGGAAGTTATGAAAGAGGAAGGAATAGATATTTCTAAAAATCAAATTAAGGATGTTTTTGACTTATTTAAAAAAGGCATGATTTTCAGTCATGTAATCTCAGTTTGTGATGAGGTAAGTGCTGAAAAATGTCCGATATTTCCGGGACCTTGCAAAAGAATTTCATGGAGCTTTAACGATCCCTCATTGTTTACAGGAACACATGAAGAAAAATAAATTCAAACAAGGGCTGTAAGAGAAAATATCAAAGAGGCAATCAAAAACCTGATTAATGAAATTAATGCCAAACATCAGGACGAATAATAATTTCCACTTATGCTGATTCTACTGGAAATAAAAAAATATACTTCGTAAATAATTAATTTCTTAATATTGAACTGAATGAAATGACATATTTAACAAACTGATCAATGTTAGATGAACAAAAGAAAGATAAAGTAAACACAATAATCATCTCCGACATTCATCTCGGTTCGGAGGTATCAAGGGCTAAAGCAGTAAAAGAGATGCTTCAGAGATATGATTTTAAAAGATTGATACTGCTCGGAGATATTTTTGATGACCTGAATTTCAGCAGGTTAAAGAAAGAGCACTGGAATTTACTTTCTTATATCCGAAAGCTTTCGAATCCTGATACAAAGAAGAAAGTTATATGGGTGGAAGGAAATCATGATGAAGGACTTTCAGAAATAATGTCGCATTTAATCGGAATAAAAGTTTATAAGGAATATTACTGGATTTCAAACGGGAAAAAATATCTGGCAATACACGGTCATCAGTTTGACAGGTTCTTAAATGAAAATGTTTTTATCAGCAATATTGCATCTTTTATTTACAGTAAAGTTCAGAAGTATGACAGAAAAAATCAAAGTATATCCCGGTTTATAAAAAGAAGAAGCAAAGGCTGGCTGAGGCTTTCTAATAAGGTAGCTGACGGGGCTATAAAATATGCTGCTGAAAATGAGGCAAATGTAATTTTTTGCGGTCATACTCATCAGACACTTTATAAAAAAAGCATGAATATTGAATACTATAATTCCGGGTGCTGGACAGATATTCCTTCCTCCTACATAATAATTGACAATGAGGGAAAACCGGAGATTTTATTTACCGGCTAAGAGTGATATTAAATTACAATTTCTTTTTCTATAATGTGTTTCTTTACAAAGAGTTCTCTTAAGTACTTAAAAAATATTTATCAAGAAACTTTCCACTTCCTATTATTTCTACCCTGCTTAAGAATTCCTGTCTGGTGTTTGATTTAGGATAATTAACTGACGGAACGGGAACATCAAGGAATTTGCAGAGTGGTTCCCAACCTTCTTTCGGATCGAATAAAAGAAGGCGCTCTTTGGGAATAATTCTTACAACTTCATTGTAATGTTCATTATATTTTTCAATTACTTTCTTTTTATTCTTCAGATCTTTACCGAATTCCCAGTCTGATAATTTCCGGTTATACAATAATACTGGTATGCGTCTTCTCGCTTCGCATGAAAAAGGCAGATGAACAGCCAGCTTTAAGATCTTCAGCGAATATGGCTTACTTGCCCAGAAAATAGTAGCTGATGCGCTTTCATACCAGGATTCAGGATCTCTTAAAGTATGTATGACTTTAGCTTTCGGATAAAACTGTGTGATCTGTTTGTAATATCTTGCAACAGGATAATCAACCGCAGAGCTGTATCCCTCGAATAATTCATCCCAGTTAACGTCCTTTCCTTTTTCAGCATTTTTAAAATATTTTAATCTTTCAGGCTGCTGAAATAATTCTACCATATGATAGCATTTGACAAATCCAAGCATCTCAAGAGCTAACTTCAGCGAGTGAGTGCCTGTCCTGCCTAATCCGGAGCCGATGACTTTAAGTGACATTATAAAATTTTCAGATAAAATAACTTTTACTTATAAGAGAATCTATTGAAGTATTTAAGAATCAGATTTGTGCAATACATGTTATTCCGTTTTTAATCAACCATAATTTACATTTTGATAATACAATCTTAACAATCGTTACGTTACCATAACCTTCTGAAAATAATAATTGAGTAGCTTTGCTATAACAAATCAATGTAAGAAATTTAAACAAAAAAATATAAGGAGATAAAGTAATGCGTTCAATTCTAATAATTTTTTTAACCGTAACTCTGATTTCATTTACAACGGAATCAAGGGCACAAATAGATTCAACAACACTAAATTCTTCAAGCATTACCGGTAATGTTGTATTAGTTAAAACAACCAAATATTTAATGAAAGGTTTTAATTATGTGAGGGATGGCGGTTCTATTACAATTCCTGCCGGCACAGTAATCATTGGAGCTTTCGATTCTAAAGGCACATTGATAATCGAAAGAGGCGGAAAGATCTTTGCAAACGGAACAGTTGATGCTCCGGTTATTTTTACGAGTCAGAAACCTATTGGGCAAAGAGCTGCAGGTGACTGGGGAGGCGTAATCATATTAGGAAGAGCTACAATAAATACTTCGACCGGCGCTTCAACTGCCGAGATAGAAGGATTTGGTCCGGGATTAGGACCTGTTTACGGTGGAAACGATGATAATGATAATTCCGGAATATTCAGATTTGTGCGAATTGAATTTCCTGGAGTGAATTTAACTGGTATATCTGGAAACGAAATTAACGGTTTAACAATGGGCGGAGTCGGAAGAGGAACAGTAATTGAATATGTTCAGGTAAGTTACAGCGGAGATGATTCATTTGAATGGTTCGGCGGTACTGTAAACTGTAATCACCTGATAGCTTACAAAGGTTTAGATGATGACTGGGACTGTGATAACGGATTCAGAGGCAGAGTACAATACGGGTTGAGTGTTCGCGATAAAGACCTAGCTGACATTAGTTCCTCAAATGGCTTCGAAATAGATAATAATAATAATACTCCGTCAAATACAAACGGGCCAAGAACGCGTCCTTTCTTTTCAAACATGACTGTAGTAGGTCCCTTTGAAACAACAAGTACACCTGTTAATTCTTTATATCAAAGAGGAGCTCACTTAAGAAGAAATATGCAGGCATGTATTTATAACTCTTTGATAATGGGATGGAGAGTCGGAACAAGATTTGACGGTTCCGGAGTAATAAATGACGTCAATAACGGAGTTGTTCAATTGTATACAAATATTTATTCGGGAATGGCAACGGCAATAGCAGATGAGACAGGCGGAACAATCACCGGTGGTCCTTCAGCTTACATAAGCAGCAACAATACTACTTATTCGGACAACAGCTCAGTTCAGCTTACAAATCCGTTTGCAATTTATCCAAACGTTCCACTTCCGGGTAACAATGTAACTAACTGGATGCCTGTCGGCGGCTCTCCTGCATTGAGCGGAGCTGATTTTTCAAATCCAAATCTCAGCGGATTTCAGGCAGTTGCATTCAGAGGAGCTTTCGGTACACAGAACTGGACTTATCAGTGGGCACAATTCAATCCGATAAATTATACAATTCCTTCGACTTCAAATTACTATATTACTGTATTCCCTGAAGGATTTTATAACACAGCAACCGGTCAATTATATAATCCTGATTCGATTAGAGTTTACCTGAGAAATACAACAGCTCCTTATTCTGTTATAGATTCTTCAATTGCAGTTGTGGATAAAGTAACATTTACCGGAAAGTTTGTATTTAAATATGCAGTTGACGGCACATATTACATTCAGACAAAACACAGAAACAGTTTGGAAACCTGGAGCAAATCAGGCGGAGAAGTATTTGATGCCGAAAATGATAATTATTATGACTTTACAACTGCAGCATCACAGGCATATGGAAGTAATCAAAAAAGTCGAGGCAGCGGAGAATACGGATTGTATTCAGGTGATGATAATCAGGACGGTGTAGTTGATCTGTCAGATCTTGTTCTCACATACAATGATGTTTTAGCTTTTTCGTCAGGATATTTTACTACAGATAATAACAATGATGAGATCTCTGATCTGAGTGATCTTATCATTGCATATAATAATGGCGCTGATTTTGCATCTATAATACGACCGTAGGATTTACTGTTATTTCAGAGTTCAATAAGAGCAGGTTATTTCTGCCTTTATTGAACTCATTTATATTAATAAAATTAAATAAATATATGAGAAAAATTATTATCTTATTGTCATTTCTGACAATATTTATTTCCGGTTTATCTATATCACAGGTTCCGGAATATACATTGACCGCAAAGAATTTCAACAGAAGTGCGCCGGATTCCCTGACTTTTGATATATATCTTCTTCATACAAATCCCGGAACCACGGTATTCCAATATCCTGCTGGGCAGTATTTTTTCAGATTTAATCCTGCAATAGCGAATGGAGGTACATTGCGTTACAGAGTAATTGCCACTGGTCTTCCTTCCGGCGCCATACCCCAAAATGCTTCTATCAGCGGAACTGAGTTGAGATTAGCATCTAATTCACCGGTACCTCAAAGTAATGCACCGGTAATTTCAGCTTCAGGTCAGGGTACCTTGATAGTAAAAATGAGTCTTAAAACTTCTGCAGCTTCATTTGATCTGAACCAGCAGTTGAATCTGCAATGGAAAAATGCACCGGAACCGGGTTTCGTTACAAAAATATCTGCATATGTTGGAACATTTATTCAGGAAATTACAACATCAGCAACACATTATATTGATACTAATACAGTATCAATAAGCCAGATCAGCAGTTTTATTCCGACAGAATATAAAATTTACCAGAATTATCCAAACCCTTTCAATCCGTCAACAAAAATCAGATTCGACGTTCCGGATAATTCTAAAATAAAATTATCGGTCT
>CAZLOL010000243.1:0-5541 GCA_964561045.1 uncultured Ignavibacteriaceae bacterium
ACAAACTTTACAAACTTTACAAACTTTATGAACTTTACAAACTTTACAAACTTTATGAACTTTACAAACTTTACAAACTTTTTTCAATTGAATTACTTAATGACAAAAAGTAATTTGCTCCATGAAATTACTTTTAAGCTATTTAAAAAAATATAAGCATCTGGTAATACTTGCATTATTTCTCGCTGCAATAAATCAGGTATTCTCTCTTCTGGATCCTGCCATCTTCAGACATGTTATAGACGACTATGCAACGAAATTCAAGGAATACACTACATCTGAATTCTTTAAGGGAGTAGGTTTTCTATTACTGCTTGCAGTTGGAGCAGCTCTGGTTTCAAGAGTTGCAAAAAATTTTCAGGATTATTTTATTAATGTCATTACACAAAGACTGGGAGCTCAGATATATTCAGACGGTATCAACCACTCTCTAAAACTGCCTTTCTCAGTTTTCGAAGATCAGCGCAGCGGTCAAACTCTCGGAATTCTTCAGAAAGTCAGAACTGATTCGGAAAAATTAATTTCCGCAGGTGTCAATATTCTTTTTACTTCCATCGTTGGAATTGTTTTCGTCGGCATTTACGCGATCAGCGTTCACTGGATCATTGCACCAATTTATCTATGCGCCATACCTATCATCGGATTGCTGAGCTCAACTATGGGAAAAAAAATCAAGAATATTCAAAAGACTATCGTTGCTGAAACTACAGGTCTTGCAGGCTCCACGACTGAATCTTTGCGCAATATTGAACTTGTAAAAAGCCTTGGTCTTGCCCAACAGGAAACAGAACGGCTTAATTCCACAACTGAGAAGATACTCAAACTTGAACTGCAGAAAGTGAAATACATCAGAAGCCTGAGCTTCATACAGGGTACTATAGTGAATCTGCTGAGAACAAGCATTCTTCTTGTTATGATGTATCTTATATTTACTCAGGAAATTACTACAGGGCAGTTCTTTACTCTCTTCATTTATTCATTTTATATATTCGGTCCTCTGCAGGAACTGGGAAACATTATCAACATCTACCGCGAAGCTGAAGTATCACTCGGAAAATTTCAGGATATTCTGAATATTCCCGTTGACCCTAAACCAGTCGATCCTATTAATATAGGAAACATAAAAATATTTGAATTTGATAATGTAACTTTCAGACATCAGTCTTCTTCCACAAATGCACTTACAGATATTTCCTTTAAAACAAGTACGGGAAATACAATCGCTTTTGTCGGACCTTCCGGCTCAGGAAAGTCTACGCTTGTGAAATTATTGCTCGGACTTTACCGACCGCTTAAAGGAAATATTCTATATAACGGCTATGCTTATGATAAAGTGGATCTCGACAGCTTAAGGGAAGAGATTGGATTCGTCTCGCAGGATACACAATTATTTTCCGGAACAATTCGTGAAAATCTTTTATTTGTAAATCCGAATGCAACCGATGAAGAATGTTATGAAGTTCTACGTAAAGCCGCCTGCCTGACACTTCTTGAAAGAGCTGACAAAGGTCTCGATACCGTAATCGGTGAAGGCGGTGTAAAAGTATCCGGCGGAGAAAAGCAGCGTCTTTCCATTGCAAGAGCTCTGTTAAGAAAACCGAATCTGATGATTTTTGATGAAGCAACTTCCGCTCTCGATTCAATTACGGAAGAAGGAATAAATAAAACTATAAGGGAGATTTCTTCCAAGGGTGATTATATAACTCTTATGATCGCTCACAGACTATCTACTATTATGCATGCCGACACAATTTTTGTTCTCGAAAGAGGCGAGATCATTGAATCCGGCAGGCATAATGAACTGCTTGAACTTAAAGGTTTATACTATGCAATGTGGAGACAGCAGATTGGTGAAAAGGAAAGTATAATTAAAAGCAGTTTGCTGCAGACTGATAAAAATATTAATTAAAATTAATTATAGCATAGATAAATTTAAAAACAGTTACCAACTTTCAAATGAAAGGATCTCTTTTATTAATTCGAAATTTTAATATTTATTTAATATTTAAAGATTGGTCTTTTCACTCTCAAAATCCTTTCTTAACGTAGTGTCCTCTTTCATTTCTTTTCCTAAGAAAAATGAAAGTATGGTTCTTATAAGTACGCTTGCTCCTAATATTGCAAGGTCCTGAAGCGTATTCTCAACTATTGTTCGTATAACATCAGCCGCAATTAAGAAATCCAGACCAAGAAGAAGATAATAACTGAAGTTGATCTTGATAGAGTTTAATCTCTTAAATGAAAATTTACCGTTAACCCTGCTTACTTCATTCTGAATAAATCTAAGAATTGCAAGTATTGAACCATAGGCAATCACTACCATGCTCAGTATACTAATCCCGTAAGCAAAATTTTCTATAAATTCCGTCATTAAAATCTGTTAATTAAAATATTTAATTATTCGTTAATCGTTATTCGTTATTCGTTAATCGTTATTCGTTAATCGTTATTCGTTATTCGTTAATCGTTATTCGTTATTCGTTAATCGTTATTCGTAAAATATTAACTAAGTTTGAGATACATAATCGAAAAAATGAAATCATTTAAATTCCAAATTCGATATTCCAAATTCCAAATCTTCAATTGATTTTATAACCTTAGGATAATATTTGTGCTCCATTCTCAGAACTCTCTTCTGTAAAGAGAATTCATCTTCACCGGTTTTGACTTTGCAGCACTTCTGGAAAATGATCTCGCCTTCGTCATAATTCTCATTCACATAATGAACTGTGATCCCTGAAACCTTAACTCCGCTTGCTATCACGGCTTTGTGAACATTTATACCGTACATCCCTTTCCCTCCGAAAGACGGGAGAAGCGCGGGATGTATGTTGATGATTTTATTCTTATACATTTTTAAAACTTCTCTGTCAATCATTTTCATATAACCGGCAAGAACTATAAATTCAATTTTATATTTCTTTAAAGCATTTAAGAATATATCTGAATATTCTTTTTCTGATAGGCCCGCAAACAATTTTTTGTTAATGGATATGTAATCAATTTTGTTTTTCACTGCAATCTTTACCGCGCTGCAATCCGGATTATTTGTTATCAGTAAGCAAACATTGGATTTCAAATAACCTTCCTTGATGGAATCAAGAATGGATTTGAAATTACTTCCCGCTCCTGATGCAAATACACAAATGTTCAATTGATTGTTTTTAGCAATGCAAATTAATCAAATTAGAATAGAGATACAATTTAATCAATTTGGAATTATCCAATTTGGAATTTGGAATTTCGGATTTGGGATTTGAAAGATTTTAGATATTGGAATTTTTTGATAATTGAATTTACAAAAATCTTTATCTGAATGATTCTGTCTATATTAAATATAAAAACCGGAAGAATTTCTTCCTCCGGTTTTTAGATTTATCTTTATTCATAATTTCAGCCAGTCAACAAATCAGCCAATTAAACATTCAACCAATCAATAATGAACCAATCAACTATTTCAAAAGAAGCATTTTCGAAAACAATATCTCATCTCCGAAATCTACTGAATAGAAATATACTCCGGAAGAGAATTTCTCTGCTTTCCAGACAAATTGATACACACCTTTGCCGTTGATGATAAGTTCTGCAATGTCAACAAGCATTCCCGCCGAATTATATATCTTTATTATTGCTGTTCCCGAAATATTCTTATCAACAATAAATTTAATTGTTGTCTGAGGATTAAACGGATTCGGATAATTGCTTAACAATTTATAATCACCCGGGAAAATGTTTTCAGTAATTGTCTCTTCAGGACCGGTAACCGCAGTCGGATTTCCGAAGCTTGTGAACGGGCTGATGACACCGTAAGCTATGCTCAGATTTATGATCTGCTGCTTCAATGCAATTGCTTCAGGTGAAATCGGATTCAGGCTGTAATACTGAATCAGCAGATTTTCAATTTTCTGCTTTGCCCAGACTTTTGTAAGGAACTGATATCTTGTATCCGCACTGTCATTTCTGTTGAAACTGTATTGATATGAAACTGGCTGATTGAAAGCTCTGCCTGATAATGTAACTGTTAATGAACCGGCTTCAGTATATCTTCCAGCAACTATCATTTGCTGGCCAATGTATAAGTTGGGAAGCGGATTCGGATACACATTGTTAATGTCTGGTGATGAGAAAGTAACTGTCGGACTCAGCAGTACAGGATTCTTTATTCTTAAATAGAAATTTGTGATCCTGGATTCGAGTTCGTCGTTAAGTAAAAATTCAGCATAGCCATTATTTTGAGAAGACATAAGTGTAAGCAGCTGCTGATCCACATCAGTGCCAATCCCAAATGAATATAGAAAAATTTCCGTTTCAGTGGATGTAATTAAACTATGCACATGGTTTAAGAGAGCAGTACGCTCCGTAATTCCGACTGTTGGCATTCCGTCCGTGAGAAAAATTATTATGTTGGCTGTACTGTCATTGGCAGCATTAAACTGCGGAACGGCGGTTGAGAATGCGCCTGAAATATTCGTCGAACCTCCGGCAGAGATATTAGCAACATACTGCAAAGCGGAATCTCTTGACTGCGGAGTATACAAAACATGTCTGCTTCGGAACTGATAGACATAAGTTTCAAAATCTATAATGTTAAATTTATCTCCCGCATTGAGATTATTAACAATAAAGCTTGCCGCATTTTTTGCCTGAATTATCTTAGTACCGCTCATACTGCCTGATCTGTCAAGAACAAGTGTGAAAACTTTTTTAATTATATCAGCAGTAGTTCCGGGATTTGGCTCTGCTATGAACATAAAAAATCCTCCCAGCGAATCCGGAAGCAGTGTATCAGGAATCATAGTTGAATAGTTATATAATCCCAGCTCACTAAGATTAAGAGAATATTTTATTTTAAAATCTACGGAAGGAACGGCAGAATACTGATTGCTTATCAGCGTTGCTGAATTACCGTTGTTAATTAACTGAATAAGCGGATTTAAACTTACGAGCCTGATGCTGTCAATTGTCCGCGGAGATTCAAGATAAAATGTAAGTTCCTGGTATTCAATGGTCTGATTCTGTATCAGTCTGTAATCATTCTGATAATTATAAAAGACGCTTCCAAAATCATACTTAAGAAACTGAACATAAGTCATCTCGACAATAAGTGTTGAATCTCTTTTTACCTGATCAGGAATTGTAAAGAACATCGGCTTTGCGCCGAGATAAGTTCTCAGATTTGTATTCATAGTTCCGCCAGGCAGTGTAGTGTCCTGAGGAGTCGGAGAAATCGGAGCCGTGTGCCATTCTCCGTTAAGTTTCCATTTCAGTCCTGTTCCGCTTGCACCGTCAGGCAATGGGAAAGCATATGCAACTGTCTTATCGCTTCCTAAATTATTAATAAATAACTGTGTGGTTTTGGTTATTGAGATCTGAAGCTGAACTGAAGTTTCAATTTTCGTTCCTGTCAATTTAAGATATGTACCCAGCGAAGCATTTACAACTCCAACTCCGTTTGAATACACATTTGAAATTAACAGCAGCGACAAAAACATAAAAAATAATTTTTTCATATCTTCATCCTCCTTTTTTTTAGAAACTTAA
>CAZLOL010000244.1:0-5503 GCA_964561045.1 uncultured Ignavibacteriaceae bacterium
TGCAATGCTTCAGACGAATGCTGCAATGCTTCAGGCGAATGCTGCAATGCTTCAGGCGAATGCTGCAATGCTTCAGGCGAATGCTGCAATGCTTCAGACGAATGCTGCAAGTCTTCAGACGAATGCTGCAATGCTTCTGATTTATGCTTCAGTGTTTCAAATGAATGCTGCAATGTTTCAGCCGAATGCCTGGATATTCTATACATACATTCCGGATAAACCATCAATGTTTCACCGGTTATTAACCAATTTCCCTGAAACTCATGCAACTGATTCTGATCAGGGACAGATAAATTCTGCAGAATTAATTTAAATAAATGATCATGGCATAAAGATATTCCGTCAAAAAAAGATGCTGTCGGGCTTTCATCCAGGATTCCCTGATTAACCGGGATAACTGATTCTCTTATTTCCGCTGAATTAAAATTATTCATTTTGTTTTAAGTTTCTGATCTTTAATTTACCTCTGACTTTAACTGTGCCGGAGTGTAATATTTTGTTTATACAAAGTTATGTTTATTAAAATTAATTATCAAAGGTCATTTTTTTTGAAAACTGAAAGTAAAACAGTTTCAGGTAAAAAAGCGTTATGCCCTGTAAACACGGGGGTTTGCGGCGTTTTTTATAAAATTCAGAAATAAAAAAAATGCTGGATTTTTTAAATAAGTTCTCTGAGAAGGAACTTCATAATTTCGGATTATTCATAAAATCACATTATCACAACACTATAAATAATGTAATTTTATTATTCGAATATCTCGCATCCCTTTATCCTTATGTAAGTAAAAAAGACATTTCCAAAGAGAAGATATCATTTGTAATATACGGGGAGAAGGAGGTCAATTATCTCAAGGTTATAAAATTATTTTCAGATTTTGGCGATGTTCTCATCAGATTTCTTAAACAGACTGAATTTCAAAAGGATGACTCGTCAGGGAAAGTAATGCTGCTAAGAGCTTACAGACAAATGGGATTCAGGAACAAATACAGATCCTTACTTAATAGTCTGCGGAAAAAATATACTGAATCTTATATTATAAATGAGAACACTTATGCTGATATGTATAAGGCAGAATCAGAAAATTTCACTTATCTTTTTTATACCGCCGATAAAAGAATAGCATCAGCATATAAAAAGAAAACTGAAGCGCTTGATCATTTTTTAGTTTATCAGAAGCTGAAAAATTATTATGACTATGTCATATCAGAAATTTTCCTGACGAAAGATATAGAAGTTGAGAAATTATTTGTAAAGGATATGCTGGGCTATGTCGAACGAAATCTGCAAGACATAAAGAGGCATCATCCGTACATTTATCTGTATTATCTTCTTGCGCTTTTTTATGAGAATTATGACTTGAAACATCTGAATGAATTGAACAGTTATTATGACAGATCTTTTAAAAAATTCTCACAAGAGCTCTATCATGTCTATAATCTTGCGATCATCTCAGTTTATCTTAAAATGAAATCCAAAAATATAGGAGATGTGAAAGCCATTAAAGAAGATCTCTTTATAATTTACGACAGGTTCTTTATGAATGAAACGGGTGAGTTCAGTAAATACTATGGAGAACTGCCATTTCTGTCAAATAATTTTCTCAGTATTGCCAATACCGCCATCAGTCTTAACAAACCTAAATGGGCGAAGGCATTCATAGATAAATATAAGAATGCAATGAAAGATGAATTAAGTGATGACTGTTATAATATATGCATGATGGATTATAATTATCTCATAAAAAATTATGAAGAAGCAGTATTCTACGGTATGCAGGTTTCAGGGAAGGTGCCGAATTATTATTACACTTCAATAATCATGGTGATCAGATCTCACTACGAACTCGGAAATTTTACAAGAATGCGTGAGGTCTTTGATAACCTTAAACAGTATCTGAAAAGAAAAAAGAATCTCAATGACTTTGATCACAACATGCTGAAAACATTCATTACATACTTCGCGAAGTTCATTAAACTAACAGAAACCGCTTCAGGTAATTCATTTAAAATTAAGAAATCAAAAAAACTTCTTGAGCTGAAATATGAGGTTGAAAAAGTCGGTATTGCGCTTGATAGTTATAAGTGGTTTATGGAGAAATTAACTGTGAAGTAAGCCCGCCTGCGGACCCCAATGCCATTAAGGCAAGGATCAAAACTGAAAAACTTCCGAGGTCTTATTTAAAGAGTTTCAAAGATTATGAGATATTATCTGAGACTTCGGAAGTTATTGTTATTATCTTAATGGCATTGGGATAAAGTGGGGTTCTATAAAAAGAACGAAGCGGGAATAGTAAAATTATTTATTGCTGAATGAATTATATGTTCCAAAGCAATATTTTTTTAATACAGAAAAGCAAAAACGCATAGATTTGATCTATTCAAAACTTAATACGAAATAACGTTTTGTATGAAAGTGATTTTCCATCATAGGAGAAAAAAAATACTGTATTATTATAAATCTATATTATATATTACACTCTACAAAAATAATTAAAAGGAGGGCTATATGAACCCCGGACAAACCATTAAAATCATTATAGCAGATGACCATCCAGTATTCCGCAGCGGATTAATTAATATTATCAGTAAGGAAAGCGATATAAAAATTCTCGGCGATGCCGATAACGGCGAGAAAGCATTTGACATGATACAGGAATTAATGCCCGATATCGCATTACTTGACATACACATGCCTAAGCTTACAGGTCTGCAGATACTGAAAGAATTAAAGAAGAGTAAGATAAATGTCAAAACAATTTTTCTTACTGTCTATAATGATGAGGACATGTTCGATGAAGCAATGGATAACGGCATAAGCGGATACGTGCTTAAAGACAGCGCCGTTAGTGATATTATTGAATGCATACGCAAAGTTGCTTCCGGAGATTATTATATAAGTCCATCTGTTTCGAATTTTCTTGTCAACCGCAGGGATAAACTGAAAAAACTCGAAAGCAACACTCCCGCCATAAACTTACTTACTAAGACCGAGCTTGCAGTATTGAAATTAATTGCTGAAGGTAAGACCAGCAATCAGATCGCCGAAGAAATGTTTATCAGCCCCAAGACTGTGGAGAATCACAGAACAAATATCAACAACAAGCTGAATCTCAGGGGAACTCACAGTCTGATAAAATTTGCTATTGAGAATAAATCGCTGCTTTAAAAGATGAAAGTTAAAAGGTTAAAAGTTGAAGGCTAATTGATTAATGTATGATCAGATTTACAGATACCTGAAATAAATAAAATATAGAACTGCTTTTCCGGAAAACCTCAATACAACACACTCAGAAATAAAAAACCTGTAGTATTCAGATTTCTTAAATCCTCTTTAATAACCGGTTGATATAAATAAGGAAAGTTCCATACACATTGAACAACCCCACCCCCGGCATCTGAAAAACAAAAGGGGAGGGGGGCAATGCCATTAAGTTAAGAACTTCTTTTTTCTTGTATCTAAATTTCACGAATTGAATAACCTCATTTTTTCAGAAACCTTAATAGAATATTAATTTCACATATTTCAACCTTATTACCTTAATTTTTAGTATTTAATGATGTAATAAGGTTATGTTTAATTGATTTCAATTTTCTATTAAGTTTAGTCCTGAAATTAAGATGTTGTTTGATTTAAAACCCTGAAGTTAAGAAATCCAAATTCCATATCTTAATGGCATTGGGAGACGGGGGTGGGGTTATGTCAGGAAAGCTTATATTTTATTTCCTTAACTAAAATGAAAGATAAATTTAGAATTTTTAGTATTTTTGGCATCAGTGCTATAATTCATATAGCACAATTGTTTTATTACTTAATGGGCAAGTAGCAAATATCATTTCCCGGGGTCTATTATAATGTATCTTTAGATTCAGGTAGTTTCACCTAAAGAATTAGAGGAAGAGTACCTATTTTAGTTGAACATGATTATTTACATTTTTGTACAGTTTCACTAAATAATTTTTTATCATTTAAACCCTTTAGAGGAGGAACAAAAATGAAAGCATTAAAACAAATCTTAAGCATCCTGATCGTTATCAGCATGATGATCTTAACAGCATGCAGCGACAGCATCACATCATCTTTAAAATCCGAAAAGGAAGAAGTTAATTCCACAGTTACAGGTAGCAGTGAAAGAGGGGCTTCTTATTCATCCTTATTCAGATTAGACCCGGGAGAACATATTTTACTTAATTCCAGAGTTACATCATTAAGAAGCATTAATGAATATTCGGTCTCCAATTGCGGTATATCAAAAGAAGATCTGTATATATCAGCATCGAATATCGATTTGATTATCAGCTTGCCCTGCGGCAGCGAAGACTTTATTCTGGAAGACCTTTTGATTGAAAACAGGAGTACTCAGCAAAGAGAAATCGGCGTAAAACTAAAAGGTATTTCAGAAAAATGAGTTAAGTCCAATATGTAATTCTGTAAACACAGATTATCTTATAAGCCGTTTGATTTTTCAAGCGGCTTTTTATTTTATATTAAAATACTTCGGTTATTCACCGGGCAGATTCATAGATCGTCATTTGAAATTACTTGGATAAATTAAATTTCATAAAACTGTAATTTTTAATTTAAGGAATGATTCAGGGAATTCTCAGCAATCAGGCTCACAATAATTCAGGTAGTTTCACCTAAAGAATTAGAGGAAGAGTACCTATTTTAGTTGAGCATGATTATTTACATTTTTGTACAGTTTCACTAAATAATTTTTTATCATTTAAACCCTTTAGAGGAGGAACAAAAATGAAAGCATTAAAACAAATCTTAAGCATCCTGATCGTTATCAGCATGATGATCTTAACAGCATGCAGCGACAGCATCACATCATCTTTAAATTCCGAACAGGAAGAAGTTAATTCCACAGTTACAGGGAGCAATGAAAGAGGGACTTCTTATTCATCCTCATTCAGATTAAACCCGGGAGAATATATTTTACTTAATTCCAGTGTTACATCATTAAGAAACATTCATGAATATTCGGTCTCAAATTGTATTAATACATTATCTGAACTGTATATATCGGCATCTAATATAGGTATGCTGCGAAGCCTGCCTTGTGAAAGCAGTGAATTTGTTCTTGATGATCTGAAGATAGAAAATATAAGCGGACAGATAAAGAAAATTAATGTAAAATTGTCAGGGGGATCAATACATACAAAATAAGATAGAATATGTAATCCTGAAACTACCGGCCTTAATATAAAGCCGTTTGATAAATCAAACGGCTTTTTTTTTATTTTTAATTTTTAATAAAGACTTCAGGAGAATCTCAGAAGATTGTCTTTCCAGACGTGCTGAGTCTTTCTTATAAACTTTCACCACTGAGGAACAGAGAGTACATAGAGACACAAAGGATTATTTTTTAATTCACATCCGTCCAAAACGTTCTGAAATAAGGTTATACAATTATTTAGTAAATTTAAATTTTCATTGAATGCTTACTGTTTTTCTACAAAACCCCTCCCAAACCCTCCCCTTTTTCAAAGGGGAGGGCAG
>CAZLOL010000245.1:0-5482 GCA_964561045.1 uncultured Ignavibacteriaceae bacterium
ACACCTGAAAAATTTGACACAGATTTTGACATAAGAACTTCGGCAGGAAATGCAATCGGGAATGCTTATATTGATCTTACCCATAATGAAATACATTACAAAGGAGATGTTTCAACCACCAACTTTAACATTGGAAAAATTGTAAAAGATAAAGAGCTCGAAAGCGATATCACCGGAAATTTTAAAGTTGATGCAGCGGGATTTGATTACAGGACAGCAAGCGGTAAGCTGAATTATAATCTAAGCAGGACAAAATTCATGGGATTCAATATTGCAAAGTCAGACGGACTGCTGAATTTCAACCGCGGAAATATAAATCTTAATTTAAACCTGAGTTCAGATGTTTTGCAGACCAAAGCCGCAGGCAGTATAAATATTTCCAATCCGAAAAATATTTCTTATGACCTTAAAGGAACTGCAACGAATCTTAACATCGCTGCTTTGACAAAAGATAACTCACAGACAAGCAATCTGAATTTTGATTTTGATATTAAAGGAAGCGGATTCGATCCGAATACTATGTCAGGGAAATATAGTATCAACATGAATCCTTCAACTTTTGCAGGAATGAATATTCCGGCAACTCCGGTAATTGCTGAAATAGATCAGAACGGTATAATAAGAAAGATCTCTATGAAGACCAATTTTGCTGATCTGAACATTGACGGCGCAGTAAATTTCAACACACTGTCAAAAGTAATCAGTAATAATATTGAAAAGATAAAAACCGAATTAACAAGCGGCAGCAACATTGACTCAATAACAGCTTCAAATAAATCAGTTTATTCATATTCTGCAATCTGTGACAATCTCAATTTCAATTATTCATTAAACATAAAGGATCTCAGACCATTATATTCTTTTACAGGAAATGACACAATTAATTTCAAGGGTGATCTTGAAGGCAGTCTTAGTGACAGCTGCGGTGTTTTTTATTTTGTTTCAAAAGGAATGATTCGTGAACTGGCACTAAAAGATTCGTTGCTGATCACAGACAGTGCAATGGTAGATATAAGTATTAGAAATGACATCAGCGCTTACAAGCTCATAGGACTTGATGCAAATGTTATGTTAAAAGCGAATAAACTTATAGTAAGTAAATTTGGAATTGATACTACGCTTGTCAGAGTTAATTTCTCAGCGAATACTAACAAGACCGAAATATGGACACAAAAAGATTCAACTTTGAAATTCTTTACGGAAGCAAGTCTGAAGGATTCTCTAACTTTCATTTTTGACACATTAGCTTTTAAATATCAGGAATTTAAAGTAACCAACAACAATGACCTCGTTGTAAAATACAATAATGCAGACAGCAGTCAGTCTATAGAATTCAAAAAGTTTGTCATAAACAGTTTTAATCAGAAACTTACGGTTGCAGGCAAATATTCTTTAAGCGACTCAAGCGATATAAAACTATCGGCATCGAATATTGACCTTGCCACATATCAGAAGATCTTCATGGATGATCCGGATACAACCAATATGGTGCTGGGAAAGATAAGGTATTTTGACATTACCTATCATGGGATTCCTGAGTTTCCCAGAATTGAGATGAGCGCTGTATCTGAACTATTAAGCATAGGTTCAACGCAGATTGGCAGACTGGATGCAAACCTGAAATATGAAAATGACAATCTTGTTTCAAATATTAATTTTTATAACAAAAAAAATTCGGGAAACTTCAGTCTCCTGGGAAATATTCCCATAACGATTACATTTTCAGATGATACTGCCAGATCAGAAAGAGTTCAGAAAGTATTGAAGAAAGAAGTAAATCTTAATGCAGTTGCGGATAATTTTCAGCTAAAAGTATTTCAGCAGCTTCTTCCTTATACACAAAATCTGTCCGGAATACTTCAGGGCAAGATCAGTTTGCTGGGTACCGGTGAGAAACCGATCCTTACGGGTAAGATGGATGTAAATGACGGGAAGGTAGGAGTTACACTTACAAAGATGGATTATGCTTTTTTAGCAAGTTTGTCTACCGATAATGAAAAACTGCTGATCAGGAATTCAAAAATTTTTGAACCCGCAGATAAGACAAGGTTCATATCTGCTTCCGGTTATATTGATTTCACCGGTCTTAAATTGAATGAACTTTATCTTGAAATGACAGGAGACATGAAAGCTTTTGATAAGGATAAAGGTCAGACGGAGCTTGGAATTTCAGGAGATCTTTGGGTAGGAAGCGGAAAAAGGAAACTTACATTAAAAGGAAATTCGGATAAGTTTGAACTGACCGGAAATCTTGTTCTTGTAAAAGGGAATGTGATTTTTAATCCGTTTGTTCAGCAGGCATATAATATCTACTCCGATGATTTTAATTACGGAATTATATTAGATTCGACTTCAGATAACGAATTCTATGAACAAAAGATTATAAAACAAAGTACTGACAGTGCTTTTGTTTTTAAAGATGAGAATCTGAATCCCTTTAAGAAAGTACTATTCGCCTATGAGAATAAAGATCTTAAAAAAGTAGCAAAGGGAAAACCGGGAAGATTTTTTTATGATATCAAAGTTACAACATCAGGGAATGTCTTTCTGAAATTTATTGTGAACGAAAAATCTCAGCAGGAATTCTTTGGAGAGATCACAACAGATGATCTCAATATTTACAATTATGTCGACTATACAATGATGGGCAGAGGTACTGTAACTCTTGGAAATAATTGTTATTACAAATTCTTCAGAAAATTTGACGCATCGGGCAGCACTACATTCTTCGGACCTATTTCAAATCCCAGGCTGAATATAACAGCTCAATATAAAGGTTATGCTTCTTCAGGTACCAATGCAACAGGCGAGGAACAGCTTGAAGACGTTATTATTGATATGAAAGTAACAGGAGAAGCAGCCAACCCTGTTCTGTCAATCTCTATAGACAGAAACGGAACAAAAGATAACGGAAGTAATGCTACGAGCGATGCCATTGCTTTTCTTTTGTTCGGAAAATTTTCTGATCAACTTTCATTCAGCGAGAGCTCGAGTTTCGGGGCTAACTTAGGAGCCTCTTATCTTTCAAGTTATGTTTCATCTTCTATTGAGCAGATCTTCCCATGGCTTATAAATACAAGCATAGGCTTTGTGGATAACAAATCCGGATCTATTGCTGAGAACACAGATGTCAGATTTACAGCTGCCGTAGGTGATGCTATTATAAGATTCGGCGGACAGATATTCAGGGGACTTGCCAATACCGATATTGTGATAGACTACCCTATCAATAAGCTTCTGAAATTTCAGTCTCTTTCGAATAATCTTATGGTAAGACTCGAGAGGGTTTATGATCCTTTTTATAACGATGCTGATGTTACAAATACTAGTGGAACTCGCGTAGGCGGCATGATCTTTTATAAAATTAAATTTTAACATTATCAAACTAAAACCAGAAATACTATCGTTTCTTACAAAGAACAGGAATACTTCTTTTAAAGCAAATTCAATCTTAAAGAAACTGCGGTTAAGACCTTCTCAGATGGAAACTCTGAAAAAAGAACTTAATGAATTGCTCAAAGAAAATAAGATATCCAAAGATAAAAAATATTATTCAATCAATTTTGAAAATTTGAATGAGAAAATCACCGGGGAAGTTGATTTCGGAAAAGACGGCAGGATCATCATCATAGATTCAGCTACAAAGCAGCACATAAATATTATAAAGAATAAAGAGGCAAATACTTTTCGTCTTAATGTCGGTGATAAAGTAGAATACAGACCTGCAAGATCTGCTGACAGAAAAGGAGAACCCGCAGCAGAAATAATACGTGTTCTGAATACAGGCAAAAAGTTCATAACGGGAAGGTTTGAGAATCATCAGACTTACGGTTTGGTTTTCCCGGATTCAAGAGAGATCAAAAAGGAAATTATTGTTTCAACTGATGATTTTAAAAATGCAATGGACGGTGATAAGGTTTACCTTGAGATCCTGAACCCCGGTGATTCAAAAGATGAGTTCTCCGATCTGAGAGGAAAGATACTTGAAGTCCTCGGGAGAATGGGTGACAGAAGTACTGAAGAGAAATCAATTATGCGGAAATTTAATCTGGTGAAAGCATTCCCGAAGGAAGTTGAACGTGAAGCTAAATCGATTGAAATAAATTACGATCTTAATGACAGAGTTGACCTGAGAGATAAAATAATCTTTACAATTGATCCGGAAGATGCAAAGGATTTCGATGATGCTGTTTCAGTAGAAAAGAATGAGGACGGAACATACCTTCTCGGCGTTCATATTGCTGATGTATCTCATTACGTTAAGGAGAATACTCCTCTGGACAAAGAAGCGCTCAGACGGGCAACCAGCGTTTATCTCGTGAAAAATGTAATACCGATGCTGCCCGAAAAGCTTTCAAACGGAGTATGTTCATTAAGACCGAATGAAGACAGTCTGACATTTTCTATTTTCATTACTCTTTCAAAGAGGTTTGCCTTGAAAAGTTTTGAGATAAAAAAAAGTATTATCAACAGCAAGAGGAGATTTTCTTATGAAGAAGCTCAGAAAATTATTGACACAAAGAAAGGTGATTTTTCTGAAGAGCTGCTGCTGATGCATAAGATGAGTAAATCCATTACTCTTACACGCCTGAAGGAAGAAAGTCTGGATTTTGATTCGAATGAAGTAAAATTTACTTTTACGAAGAAAGGTGAAGTAGATGATATTATTGTAAAAGAGAGACTGGAATCGATGAGACTCATCGAGGAATTCATGCTCCTTGCAAATAAATGTGCTACACTTTTTGTAAAGGAGATATCTAAGAAAAATGAAATGCAATATCCTTTTGTATACAGAGTGCATGATATACCAAATAAAGATAAGATGAAGGAACTGTCTGAGTTTGTCAAACAGTTTGGATATACGATAAATCCTGATGACAAGAATTCTCTGCGAAAGCTTCTGACTGAAATCAAAGGAAAGCCGGAAGAGTTTATAATTAATAACCTCCTGATCCGCTCAATGGCAAAGGCGATATACACTACAAAGAACATCGGACATTACGGTTTGGGATTCAGGGATTATACTCATTTCACCTCCCCTATCAGGCGTTATCCCGATCTGGTTGTTCACCGTTTGCTGCATGAGTATATTAAAGGAGGAAAGGAAATTCACAAACAGATCGGACATTATAAGATCATACTGCCGGAAATTTGCAAGCAAAGTTCGATCATGGAACAGAATGCGGAACAAGCGGAAAGAGAATCTATAAAGCTTATGCAGGGTGAATATATCAGCAAACACATTGGAGATGAGTTTGAAGGAATAGTATCAGGGATAGTGCAGTTCGGTATGTTCGTGGAGATCATGGATATTCTTGTTGAAGGAATGATAAGGTTCAGAGATATAGAAGGTGATTATTATGAATTTGATGAGAAGAAGCATATTGCAGTCGGAAGAAGAAAGCATAAAGTTTTTCATGCCGGACAAAAAGTGAAGATTAAAGTAATCCGGGTTAATAAGGAAAATAAGAAAATAGATTTC
>CAZLOL010000246.1:0-5469 GCA_964561045.1 uncultured Ignavibacteriaceae bacterium
AGAATTTAACTTGTAAGTGAATAATTCGTAATTCATAATTCATAATTCGTAATTCGCAACTAAAAATACTTAATACTTAAAACTTGAAATCAAAGTTAATTTCCATCGGCGATGAAATACTAATCGGTCAGATCATAAATACAAATGCTGCTTTCCTGGGCGACAGATTATTTTCCATAGGCATACCTGTCGCAAAGACTGTTGTTATTGGAGATGAGGAAGAAGTATTGCTTTCAGAGCTTGAAGATTCATTCCAAATTTATGATGTAACAATAATCACGGGAGGATTGGGTCCGACGCACGATGATATTACAAAACACGTGCTTTTGAAATTCTTTAAAGATGTATACGTAAGGGATGAGAAAGTTCTGGAACACGTAAGGAATATTTTCAAATCCAGAAATATGAATATGCCTTTAGTGAACGAAGATCAGGCATTGGTGCCGAAGAATTCAAAAGTTATATGGAATGCAAACGGAACTGCTCCCGGAATATGGATAGAAAAGGAGAATAAGATTTTTATCGCGATGCCGGGTGTGCCATATGAAATGAAAGCAATGACGGAAAATGAAATACTGCCTGAGTTAAAGAAAAGATATTCAGCCGGAACAGGAAAAGTATATCTGCAGAAAACACTTCTTACAACCGGACTGGGAGAATCTTCTTTAAATGAAATGATCGGAAACGTACCAGAGATAATTGGTGAAAGCAAGCTTGCATTTCTTCCGTCATCAGTAGGAGTAAGATTGCGAATTAATGTGGAAGGTAAAAACATTACAGAGGCAGAAGAGAAATTATTAAATATAGAAAAAAAGTTACGTGCTAAGATTCCTGATTACATATACGGAGTAAATAAAGAAGAGCTCGAAAAAGTGATCGGAGTTATTTTAACAGAAAGAAAGCAGACATTATCCGTTGCAGAGTCATGCACAGGCGGCATGATCTCGTCAAAGATAGTCAGCATTCCCGGGAGTTCAGATTATTATGCAGGAGGTGTTTGTGTCTATTCAAATTTAGAAAAGATAAAGCTGCTTAACATAAAGGACGAGACTTTGAAAAAATACGGAGCTGTAAGCGAAGAGACCGCAAAGGAAATGGCAGACGGAGTGCGTGAACTAATGGGTACGGATTTTGCATTATCCACGACAGGGATCGCAGGACCTTCGGGAGGAACGCAACAGAAACCGGTAGGACTTGTATGGATTGGGTTTTCAAACAAAAAAAAGACATATGCAATGAGTTTTCTGTTCGGTAATGACAGAGAAATTAATATACAGCGGGCATCACAGAGAGCATTGGAAATTTTGAGGAGAGAACTTTTAAATTTGGAAATTAAGTTTTAAGTTTACTTTTAATTTACTATTTTTCAATAAACAATTTAAATTTTAATTTATGAAAGGGAAATTTCAAATGAAGAAATTCTTCGTTTATTTATTCGCAGTATTAATAGTGTTTACATACTATACAAAAAGTCCAATAAATTCATTCGGACAATGGGATGATCCTAATTACGACAGGATCCCGCAGCTTTATTTAGAAAACAGTGGTCCGCAATTTTATTCAACAGATGCAGCGGTCATCACAATAAATGATTATGATAATTTCAATCTTGGAACAGATTTTGCGGAATGTCATATATCAGAGAATCCAAGAATTCCCGGTCAGTATTTTATTGCTTTCAATACAAACGGGACATATTATACATTAAATGGCTTTGACTGGCAGAGATATACACCTCCTTTTCCCGGAAGCGTAGCAGGTGACCCTGTTACTGCTTATGACAGTCTTGGAAATTTATTTTATGATAATATGAAAAACCCTATCACAGGAACCTGGGTAGTCAGGTCAACTAACAATGGTGTTAACTGGGCGACAGGTGTATCAGGTAATGTAGGTAATGATAAAAATTGGATTGCAGCAGATCAAACCAACGGACCATATGCAAATTATATTTATGGAGCAATGACACCCGGTAATTTTGTCAGAAGCACTAACGGAGGTCAGTCTTTTTCCACAATGTATGTCTCAAGCAATACATTACCCGGAAACATGGTTTGCGTTGGACCAAACGGAAGTGTTCAGGGAGGATCAGTTTATTTTGTAAGATCAACCGGAAGTGCTTTTGCGGCAGTTTATACGTTTAACAGATCGACAGACGGGGGAGCAACATTTACTGTAACATCAAGTGTTAACTTTGCAAATTATGTCGGAACATATGTCGGTGGCAGAAATTCCGTTCAGAATATGAGAACAAGACCTTATCCATTTATAGCTGCTGATAACAGTTACGGTCCTTACAGAGGTAGATTATATTTAATATATGCTTCAAACAATCCTTCCGGTGATGGAAACAAACCGGATATATTCTGCAGATATTCTGATGATGGTTCTGTTACATGGTCTGAGCCTATAGTTGTGAATGATGATGTAAATTCTCAAAACAATAATCAATTTATGCCGGCACCATGGTGTGATAAAGAAACCGGCAAACTTTATGTACAATGGATGGATACGAGAGATTGTCCGACAAGCGACAGTTGTTTAATCTATGCAACATACTCGACAAACGGCGGTCAGTCCTTTGTTACAAATATGCCTGTATCAAATAAAAAATTCAGAATAAACTGTCCAACCTGCGGGGGCGGAGGAACACCTGCTTACCAGGGAGACTATAATTCTATTATTTCAAATCCTAAAACTTCAATGGTTGCCTGGGGTGATTTCAGGAACAACAATTTTGGCAGTTATGTAGGCTATTTTCCGGATTTTGCTATGAGAGTTAATCCTACTACTATTTCAATTGATAATTCCAATTTTACTACGTTCAGAACCGTTGTTCCATCAGTAAAACTATATACGGATGTTACAACTTTCACCGGAACAGTTACACCGACACCTGCATCAGGAGCTTTGACAGTTACATTTCCAAACGGAAATACTTTAAGTAATTATCCGGATTCGATTCTTGTGAGAGTAAATGCCGCTCCAAGCACTACCGCAGGAATCTATACAGTCACTATTAAAGCAGCCGGATCGAACGGTACACCTGTTCATACAAGAACTGTATCGCTGAATGTAGGTCTGGTAGGAATAACTGGGGTAAATGAAGTTCCGGATAAATATGAACTTTCACAGAACTTCCCGAATCCATTCAATCCGACTACGAAGATCACATATAATATAAAAGCACAGACAAATGTAAAATTATCAGTCTTTGATGCAATGGGTAGAATGGTTTCTTTTATAAATAAAGGAGTTCAGCTGCCCGGAAACTATTCTATCAATTTTGACGGAACAGCAATATCATCGGGAGTTTATTATTACAGATTAGATACGGATTTCTTTACGGATACGAAGAAGATGCTTCTTATAAAGTAATAGATATCAGATATAAGGTATTTGGTAATAGCCGGAGAAAGAATAATTTCCCCGGCTATTTTGTTTTATAAAATTTCCATAATTTAATGTATGAGAATTGCATCAGTATTTATTCAGTTAACTTTAATATTCCTATTACCGGGGAATACTTTTTCATTTCCCGGAGATACTTTACATGTTGTTTCCCACAATAAAACAAAAGTTATCACTGATCCATCTAAAGGATATAATGCATACAAAAGCTGGGCAGAGTTTCCCGGCGAAGAGATCAAATACCGGAAAGCATTTTTATATGTAACATATCAGTGTCCGGACAGTCAGCGATGCGGAGAATGGGATTACATTGACAATATATATTTAAGGAGAAAAGGGAGTGTAAATGATTCTTCGCTTGACATTGAACTTGCAAGGATGATCTCACCTTACGGATCCAGGTTTACTCCGGACTGGAAGTTCAGTTGGAAAACTGATGTAACGGACTTTTCTTTTCTATTACACGATTCTGTAGAAATTGAATTCAATCATACCGGTTACGAAAGCAATACAGACAGGGGCTGGCTGGTCACACTTGATTTTGAATTAACAGAAGGTACTCCGGTAATAGAAGTTCTCGGTTATGAAAAACTATGGACAGGATCTTTCCCTTATGGTGACGGAAACGATGACATAGAAAATTATCTGAAGCCGGTTAATTTTGAAAATAAATTCGGAGCTGATATTGCGCGGTTAAGAATTTTGCAGACAGGACACGGTATGGATGACTTAGAGAATTGTGCAGAGTTCTGCAATAAATACAGGAATATTTATTTCGATGATTCATTAATTGAACAAAAGCAAATATGGCGTGAGTGCGCTGATAATCCTCTATTTCCTCAGGCCGGTACCTGGATTTTCGACAGGGCTAACTGGTGTCCGGGAGCGATTGTTTACCCTGATATTTATGATCTTAAATTAAATGACGATAGGGAACATGCAGTTAATTTAGATATGGAGCCGTATGTAAATCCGAATAAGCCCTCCGCAAATTATGTATTCAGTTCGTATTTATTCTACTGCAAAAAACCCGGTGCAATAAACGACGTGAGCATAGAAGAGATCATTTCTCCTTCAGAAGAAGATATTTATTCCGGTATCAATCCCGTCTGTTATTTCCCTA
Organism: uncultured Ignavibacteriaceae bacterium; assembly: GCA_964561045.1. Classification (GTDB taxonomy): domain Bacteria; phylum Bacteroidota; class Ignavibacteria; order Tepidaquicellales; family Tepidaquicellaceae; genus JAGPCH01. The sequence continues at coordinate 4,535 of CAZLOL010000246.1, forward strand.
AGATAAAGATCAAAAATAACGGAGCTGACAATTTGAATAACATGAAAATCAGTTACCTGACCGGTGCAGGTGATGAAAGATCATTTTACTGGACAGGTAATCTTAATAGTTCAGGTACAGCTGAAATTATACTTCCTGATGTATTCTCACAAAAAGATGATGCACAGGAATTTAAGGTTACACTTTCAGAACCAAACGGTAAAGAGGACGAATACATTCATGACAACAGTTTAACGTCAGTGATAAAACTTCCGCCGGTATTTGACCCCAGGATAATACTGATCATAAAAACCAATAATGAAGCTTCTCACAATTATTATCAGTTTATAAACGAGAGAAATATTGTTTTTAATAAAAGTAAGACGGGCAAGCTGAAAAATAATTTTATATACAGGGATACAATATTTCTGAGACAGGGCTGTTATGAATTCGTATTCGGCGACACTGCCAATGACGGTCTGGACTTCTGGTTCAATCCGGAAGGCGGATACGGGTATGTACGCTTTACTGATATGAACGGAAGACTTATAAAGGCATTTAATTCTGATTTCGGAAAAGAGATCAGGCAGCAGTTCATTGTTACAGGAGATCCCGGAATTAAAGAAGACATTACTCCGATCCTAAACATTTTTCCAATTAGAAATCCGGGAAAGTTTTTCTGCGATATATTTTTGAATGAGAATCGGGATATTACTTTACAGATCACAACAGAAGATAAAAAAGAGATTGTATATGAAAAGAAGTTGAAGAAATTTAAAGAGGGAATGGTTGATATTGATATTAGCAGGGAAGCGGATGGGTTCTATTTTGTGAATTTAACATCCAGAGGTAAAACTGTTACTAAGAAAATAAAAGTAAAAAGGGATTGATAGAGGAATTGAGAATTAGGAATTAATCACTTACAAGTTAAATTCTACTCAAAATGGTAAGAAAAT
>CAZLOL010000247.1:0-5469 GCA_964561045.1 uncultured Ignavibacteriaceae bacterium
GAGTTAAGAGTTAAGAGTTAAGAGTTAAGAGTTAAGAGTTAAGAGTTAAGAGTTACGAATCTTTAATACTCTGACTGGGTAAGAATCTGTAATCTGTAATCAGAAACTTCCAAAAAATTATTTTTCATTCAAGATGTCTTATGCAGATTCCTCCCATTGATAATCTTCCTTCATTGAAATATAGAAGTAGAATGACCCTGCAGAGACCATAAAATAAATAGCAGCTGAATAAAAAAACAGATTACAAAATATTGATGATCAAATCTCTTTAACCAATAATATTTGTAATCTGTAATTTGTAATTTGTAATTGTATTATGGTTTCACAGCAGAAACAAACGCCGCAGAATTATTATAAGCTGATATTACATCATTCAGATCAACTGTACCGTCTCCATTGATATCGGTTACAGTATAACCTGTCTTAAAGATGCCTGCAGAATTATATGTCTGAATCACATCATTCAGATCTATTGCGCCGTCCTGATTCACATCTCCGTTGTATATTGCAAACCTGACCGGAGATGAATTAATTTGTATCTGATTACCGCCGAATGCATTTGCGGCTGCTGTCGTAAAATCAAATGATGAAGTATCACCGGCAAATGGCGCGGCTGAAGAGCTCCATGTCTCAATTGAATTTCTGTGCTTAAAAATCTTGTAGCAGTTGTTAACTTTATTAAAGTAAAATTTTGCATATCCCATCGAATCCAGTACTGCTTTTGATGAATCCAATAAAGGATAAGGCGGCAGCGGAATTCTCAATAGAATCTGAGCAGTATCACTTATCATTTTATCTGATCCTGCATTATAAAATCCCTGAATCAAAGCGGTCAGGTTCAGAGTCTTCTTGGACAGAAGATTTATCCCCCATTTATGAACAAATCCCCTGTCTGAGACAGCAAGATCAGCGAATTTTATTTTCCACCACCCGCTGCTGCTTTGTCCGTTGAATGCAGAAAGAGGCTGATCAGGTTTGACTTCAGGACTGAACGGAGATGTAACTCCGGGACCGTTTGTCGGAGAGAATCCTGTTGAAGAAATTGAATCTGCTGCATCGGAAAAAATAGTCATCACATCATTATCATATCCTCCTTTATTATTCATTAGAGTTATTGATGTTCCTGAAGGTGATGTTAAGGTTAAATTCATATCCTGAGTATAAGTATGTGACATCAATACATAAACTTTAAGATTGCTTACGGGAGGACCTCCGGAAATGAAAATGGAATCCGTAATGCCGGATGCGTTTGCATCAGGAACAAAAAATTTTTTTGAACCCGAAGTATATGCTGAAAGCATTTCTCCGTCAGGATCTGATAGCATTGGAGAACTGAGCCTGTTGTCAGTGGCATTGTGAGATGAACTTATGGTTGCACTTCCTCTGAGCAGAAGACTTCCATGGAAGAAAGAATTACCGAGTTTGAAGCTGTTCTGAAATTTGTCAAAATCAATATGCATTAAACTGTCCGCCGTGGTTGCCTGATAATGCTTATGCATATATTCTCTTACCTGTGATTGAGTGCGCGCTGCTTTATTCCAGATTCTTACTTCATCTATCAGACCTTTGAATTTATTTGCTGAATACGATGTCGCACCTATACCACCTATAAAAGTACTGTCATTGTTGCTTGGGATTGCCGGTGAACCGGAAAATGTACCGGATGCTACCGTATCACCGTTCATATATATGACGGCTTTTCCTGTTGTCTGGCTGTAAGCGGCAGCTAAATGAGTCCATTGAGCATTTGTAATCAATGCAGGAGACTGTATGCTGTATGCTCCGTCACTTATCGAAAAATAAATCTGACCTGTTGACAAAATAAACAAAGCGTAATTATACCGTGTCGTTCCTCCGCTTTTGTTTACTACGTTTTGCGTTGTTGGCTGTGTTCCTGTTGTATCTCTTTTTATCCATGCTTCAAGTGTTATATTGGTTGCAGGATCATACACACTGTTATAACTTCCGCGCCTTGCATAAGAAGTGGTTCCGTTTAAAACCAGACTGTTATTGTAATCCAGATAATTAATTGCTTTGTCAGAATAATCTGCGTAAGAAACGTTTCTTTCATTCCCGTATTCCTGCATGCCTCCGCTGTTATCGATGGCATTGTTATCAAACTGATAACTGGCTGCAATAGTAGAATAAGGAACGTTAAGCAAGCCAGGTATTTCAAGCGGAATATATCTGTGAGCGGCTATTTCTGCCGTAGTTCTTGCGCTTTTCCAGATCCTAACGTTATCTAATCTGCCGTTAAAAAAGAATGCCGGAGAGCCGCTGAATCTGTCAGCGCCGATGAACATCGAATCGCTGTTGCTTCCAACTGCTCCGGTAATGCTCGTTGTAGATGTATCCAGAACTCCGTTAAGGTACAATCTTGTAACTGTTCCGTCATAAGTCGCTGCTATATGCGCCCACTGATTTAAGCGTACAATTCCCGTTGCCCTGCTCCTTAAGAAATTTCCTGCCCCTCTCGGAAAGAAAATAAATCTTCCCGTGCTTTCTATTCCGAAATAGTAACCTGTAAGATAATTCTTTCCGACAACAGCCATTGAGGTTGGAAGCGCAGCAGGCATCACCCAGGCTTCAACTGTAATGGCAGCCGTGGCATTCAGATCCGAACTGTTTGGAACTGATACGTAACTGTTCGATCCGTTAAATACTGCCGCATGATTGTCAGTATATTGTCCGTAAATGACATTCACGTGCAGTAAGAATATTAAGTAAAGAATTACCTGATACCTGAAGCTTTCCTTAAAAAGAAATCTGATTTTCATAATTGATTTATTTGAGGTTTAAAATTTATTTAATGATCAGGTTACAGCACAGATTAAGCAAACATTACTAAGTCTCTCACTTTTGTTGACTGAAATATCCATAAGTTATGTTCTTTTCATTCCACTTGAATATCTGTACAGATAAAATTAACTCTGCTAATATATTTCTCCAAAGAATTTTTTTTATAATTGTATCTTGACTTTAAGATAACATGCAGAGTTCGTAATTTCGCGCAAATGATAAAAACCAATGTAATAGATCTTCTCAAAACATTTTCAGGCGAAGAGCTTGCGCTTTTTGAACAATTCATCAGTACTTCTTTTCACAATAAGAATATTAAAGTAATAAGTCTTTTCTCTGAACTAAAGAAGTATCATCCCGAATATGAAGACGCAGAATTAACAAAAGAGAAACTTTACAGGAATCTGGCGGGAAAGGGAAAATATAAAGATACTTATATCCGAAATCTTTTTTCCGACCTGAATAATCTTGCTGAGTTGTTTCTTCAGTACAGGCTGATCAGGGATAATATTACATTTAAAAAGCTTCTGATTGAAGAGCTGAAAAACAGGGATCTGCTGGAACTGGCTGAGAAGAAAATCAATTCATTTGAAAAAGAATTGAAAAAAATCAGGACAAAAGATCAGGAATACTATCAGAGCAAATCATTTATATTTGACATGAAAAGCTTCTTGCAGGTTGATAAAACCCTGACGGACAATTTCAGAAAGGAGCATTTAACGGATATAATAAAATTATTCAGTATAATACTGATGGAAAACTCATTTTATATGCAGGTCGAGGAACAGAGAGTTAAAATAAAACATAGTTTTGATTTTCTGAATGTTATTCTGGACTACATAAAACACAACCTCGCTGATTTCGAGGACTCCCCTTTGCTTATGATTTATTATTACTTGTGTCTTCATTATTTTTATCAGGAAGAAGATAAATATTTTTTAAAGGCTAAAGAATATTTCAGAAATCACTTCAGCCTGCTTTCAATGACAGATAAGAAAAATATTTATTCGGTAATGCAGATCCATTATTTAAATAAAATAGACAGGGGCTATACTGATTACAATAAAGAATATCTGAATTTTCTGCTGGAAATGCTGAAGCTGAAAGTCCTCTCTCATAAGCAGAAAGATTTTATTAATCTGAATTTATACAGAAATGTTCTGATACTGTGTACGATGTTAAATGAAACTGAAATTCTTAAAAAATTTATTTCCAAATACCTGAGTTTTGTTGAAGCAAAAAGCCTGGATACTGTTTCAGCTTATTCGTATTCCCACCTGAATTTTCTTCAGGGTAATTTTAACAAAGCACTAGAATACTGCAATAAAATAAATTTCAGCGATCTGCTGATCTCAACAAACGATAATCTCTTTTTTAAGAATGACATTAAAGCATTAACTCTCAAAAGTCTGTATGAGCTGAATTACATAGAAAGCGCTATTTCTTATATTGATACCTACAAACATTTTCTGAGAAAATCCAAACTTATCAAAGACCACCCGAGGAAGAAATATTTAAACTTTTTAAAGTATGTCAGCGGGCTTATCAGGCTTAAACTTAAATTTGACGATTTTGCATTTGCGGAATTAAAAAAACAATTCCTTGCATCAGATGAATTAACCCAGTCTGCATGGATTTCAGAAAAGATTTATGAATTGGAGAGAAAATATAAATCATAAGAATGCACTGTAAATCTGCAAGAGCGCAATCAGAGAATGAGGCTTGCTGAAGAGAATTGCATGCCGGACTTACTTCTTCCGGGTTAATCAGTGATTATTTTCAAATGTCAATTTATAAATTCCAGCAATTTACAATTTAATTTCTGCTAAGTAGTAAACTGTTTTCTTCTCATGTCTCACGTCTGACATATGACTTTTCCCGATGGCTATTTTTTATAAACTTTGGAATTACATGGAATACTATTTATTGATTTTTTAAATTGAATGAGAAAAGATATTCATTGAATCCGTATCTCTATACAGCTCTGCTTTTTATATACATATAATTACCGGTTTATTTTAATTTTATAAATAAATTAATGAGCAGCTGAAATATACACCATACAATTTATTACAAAACACTTTTAGTAAAAATATTATGATAATACAAATAAACACTGATAAGAATATCAAAGGCAGCGAATCTCTTAGTTCTAAGTTAACCAATTTAATTTCAGGTGAATTAGACAGATTCAGCAATCAGATCACACGTGTTGAGGTTCATCTGTCTGATGAAAACTCCCATAAGAGCGGAGTCAATGACAAGCGATGCGTTCTTGAAGCGCGCCTGGAAAAAAGGAAACCGATTGCAGTTACAAGCCAGGCGGATACAGTTGAGCTTGCAGTTGACGGTGCAATAGAAAAACTTAAGAATTCCCTCTCAACAATAATCGGACGATTGAGAGATCATAAATACAAAGAGAATATTAAGAATAAAATTGAGCCGGAATAGACAGGTCTCATCCTTTTTATTTTAGAAGAGAATTTTTTGAACTGGGATTTAGTGATTGCATAAATAATAAAAACGTGTAAAATCAAAAAGGACAGACAAGAATGTCTGCCCTTTTATATATGTTTTATCTTATTAAATTTAATGTTTAATAATCTCTTTTAACAAAACTTTACAAACTTTACAAACTTTACAAACTTTACAAACTTTACAAACTTTACA
>CAZLOL010000248.1:0-5443 GCA_964561045.1 uncultured Ignavibacteriaceae bacterium
TATTGTGTACCCGCGACTCTGTACTCAATACTCAATACTCAATACTCAATACTCAGTACTTATTACTCACATACCTGTACTCATGACTAATGACTAATGACTCACGACTCACGACTTTCTTCCTTATGTATCTCGTTTATAAGCCGCTGCATTTTGTCGGCATATTCTGCCGTATCATCATAATAAAAATTCAGATCGGGCATGTATTTTAAAATGATATGCTTGGCAAGAATATATCTGATATGCTTTTTCTTTGAATTGATCTTTTCCAGACACTTCTCAACCGGCTCCTTATTTCCCAGAAATGTAAGATATACTTTAGCGAGTTTAAGATCCGGAGATATTATCACTTTGGAAATCGTTACCAGCCCCAGTCCCCCGATTTCTGAAAGATCCTTCGACATTGCTGTGTTGAGCTTATGTTTGATCTCTTCCGCAACTTTTTCTGTTCTGATTGACATGAATAAAAATTCTATTGAGTTTGCAGTTTACGCTTTGTTTCAACAATCTTATATCCTTCTATTATATCGCCTACTTTTACATCATTGAAATTTTCGAGTCCTATGCCGCATTCATAACCTGATTCCACTTCCCTTACATCATCTTTTATTCTTTTAAGTGATGAAATTCCTCCGTCAAAGATCACAAAACCGTCTCTTAATAATCTTACTTTATTATTCCTGATTATCTTTCCGTCAAGTACATAACATCCGGCAATAAGTCCTATCTTCGGTACTTTGAATGTCTGCCTTACTTCGATCGTTGCAGTTACTTCTTCCGAAATATCCGGAGCCAGCATTCCTTCAAGCGCATGCTTGACTTCATCTATCAGATTATAGATTATGTTATAAAGTCTTACGTCTATATTATTCTTCTCCGCAAGTTTTCTGGCATTGAGATTTGGTCTTACATTAAAACCTATGACAATTGCGCCTGAAGCTTCTGCTAAAAGTATATCTGATTCACTTATAGAACCGACAGCTTTGTGGATAACTAATACCTTCGTTTCTCCGGTAGTTAATTTGTGCAGTGAATCTGCAAGCGCTTCGGCAGAACCGTCAGTATCTGCTTTCAATATTATCTTCAGTTCAACTTGTTTACCTTCCTGGATCTGTTTGGAAATATCATCTAAAGTTACGAACTTAACCTGTCTGAAGTCCTGTTCACGCTTCAATTGCTGTCTCTTCAATGAAATGGCTTTTGTATCCTTTTCTGATTCAAGTACTACAAATGTGTCCCCTGCCTGCGGTACTCCGTCAAATCCAAGTACGACTATAGGGGTTGATGGCAATGCTTCCTCCACCTTATTCTCCCTTTCATCAAACATCGCTTTTACTTTTCCGCTGTAAACACCTGATACAAATGAATCACCGACTTTCAATGTTCCTTTTTGTACAAGGACTGTAGCGATAGGACCTTTGCCTTTATCAAGTTTTGCTTCAAGCACAACTCCCCTTGCCTCTTTATGCGGATCAGCTTTAAGATCCAGTAATTCAGCTTCTACAAGGATCTTCTCAAGCAGCTGATCTATATTTTTCCCCTGTTTTGCTGATATTTCAACTGACTGATATTTGCCGCCCCATTCTTCCACGAGTATATCTTTTTCAGAAAGCTGTTGCTTTATTCTTTCCGGATTGGATTCCGGTTTATCTACTTTATTGATTGCAATTACAATCGGAACATTAGCTGCTCTGGCGTGATTGATAGCTTCAACGGTCTGTGGCATAACGCTGTCATCAGCCGCTACTACAAGCACAACTATATCCGCCGCCTGTCCTCCTCTTGCTCTCATAGCTGTAAATGCTTCGTGTCCCGGTGTATCAAGAAAGGTTATTTGTTTTCCTGAATCAAGCTTTACTTTATACGCTCCGATATGCTGAGTAATGCCACCGGCTTCACCGGCAACTACATTGGCTTTTCTTAAATAATCAAGTAATGATGTCTTTCCGTGATCAACGTGTCCCATCACTGTAACGACAGGCGCTCTCTCTTTAAGATCATCTACATTATCCGGCTTTTCTTCAAGTATATCTTCTTCATACTCTTTCTGAAATTCAACCTGATATCCGAAGTCACCGCAAATAAGCTCAATGATATCTTTTTCAAGTCTCTGATTTATTGAGATCATTATTCCCAGCTTAAAGCAGGTTTTAATAATCTCATTAGGATCGACTCCCATAATATTGGCAAGTTCAGAAGTGGATAAGAATTCATTTACTTTCAGAATATGTTTATTCGCTTCTTTTAATTCCTGTATCTTTTTCTCTTCTTCAATTCTTTCCTTCTTCTTTCTTTTTCTCGCCAGACTTCTTGCAGATGATCCTGAATCATCGTCTATTTTTGCAAATGTGTCCCTTATTGCTTCATCAATTTCCTTCTGTGTAGCATCCTTTGCCCTGTGCCCTTTTTCAAGCTTAACCCTGCGCCTTCTTTCCTGCTCGGTCTCCGGTCTCTTTTTTTCCTTATCTTTCTTATCCTTAAATCTTCTGTCATCCGATGCACGGACAGGAAGCTTCGCTCTTGTAAAAGTTTTGTCTGAATCACCTGCCGGTTTTACTCCGTCTGCAGGCGGTTTCGGTTTTCTCTTATCACCTTTGATATCAGTAATTGATATTTTTTCATACGTACCTTTCCTTTGCCCTTTTTCAAATCTCGGCTTTGAAGGATCATATGGCGGCCTTGGTTTGGAAGGATCATAAGGAGGTCTTGGCTTTGAAGGATCGTATGGCGGCCTTGGTTTAGAAGAGTCATAAGGCTGCCTCTGTCTGGAACTTTCAAAAGGTTTCTTAACTTCTCTTGGAGATCCGGAACCAACCGGTTTATTATCAGCTGTGGTTTCCTTTTTCTCGGAATCGGTTTTTGCACCGGTATGATCTTCTTTTTTAACCGGTTTCTTTGATACAATCGCAGGATCCTTTTTCTTTACAATCTTATCTTCTGCATCTTTCTTACTTCTGATTTTTAATTTATCCTCAGCACTCCTTTTTGCAGCTTTCTTTTCCTTCTCTTTATCTTTCTCGTCTTTCAGGTTTTTTTCTCTCTCTTTATAAGCTTTCTCTTCCTGAATTCTTTTTTCTTCATCTTTTTTCCTGTTCTCTTCTTCTATGAATTTCTTTAATCTGATCTCATCTTCAATCTTGCGCTTTTTTTCTTCTTCCATCCGCATCTGCTCCTGTGCATCTGAAAACTCCACATGATATGTTTTAGCAAATTCAACTGATTTCTTTAATCTCTTGTCCTCTTTTTCCAGATCCTTTTTAAAATGACCGTAAACTTTATCAACAACATCCATCTCCAATGTAGTATTAATGGTTGCTTCTACACCAATAGATTTCAGATAATCAAACAGATCATCCTTGGATATATTGATATCTTTTACTATTCCGATCACTTTTTGCTTTCTGGCGTTTATTCCTGTTCCCTGCATTCGATTTTTTAATTTCTGAAATTTTCTTTGCTGATATTATTTTTTACGAAAATTTTATTCGTCGTCGGTTTCTTTTTCTTCGGTAGTTACAACCTCTTCTGCTGATTCTTCTGTCTCATCAATATTATCTTCATCGGACTCTTCTTCCTTTTCTTCCGTTTCTCTTACCACATCTATCTGATATCCCGTAAGCTTAGAGGCAAGCTTGATATTCTGTCCGCTCTTTCCAATTATAAGACTGATCTGATCCTCATCTGCATATATCTTTGCTATCTTATTCTGATTATCCAGATAAATATCATTCAACTTCGCTGGAGACAATGCTCTTGAAATATATAATGCCGGATCTTCAGTGAAGTTTATCACATCTATATTCTCATTGCTTAATTCTCTCACTATGGAATGGATACGGATACCTTTCATTCCAACACAGGCTCCGACTGCATCAATCCTGTCATCGTTAGATGTCACAGCGATCTTTGCTCTTTCACCTGGCTCTCTTGCAATACCTCTTATGTCAATAATACCGTCATATATTTCCGGGATCTCAAGTTCGAATAATTTGTACAGAAACTGTTCATCTGCTCTTGATACAATAATAAGCGGCGGACCTGATTGCCTCTTTTCTATACTCTTTACAATAGCTCTTGTAGTGTCGCCTTTCTTATATCTTTCTTTCGGGATCTGTTCGCCTTTAGGAAATATTACTTCATTGCCGTTATGTATCAGCAGTATTGATGTCGGCTTTATCTGATAAATTTCACCTACGATTATTTCTCCAACCTGGTCTTTATAAGTATTATAGGTTATCTCCTTTTCAATTTCGCGGATCTTCTGATTCAGATTCTGCTTTAAATTTATTACCATTCTTCTGCCGAATTCCTCTGTAGGAATTTCCTCCACATAGTCATCTCCTATCTGAAATTCCTCTCCGGATTTTTCCTTTGCGCTCTCAACGTCAATTTCCAGGTTTGGATCTTTTACTTCTTCCACCACAACCTTATACAAAAAGATCTCAATATCGCCTTTCTCCATGTTTACCACTATCTCAAAATTCGATTCGAGCCCGTATTTCTTTTCCATCATCTTTTTAAAGGAATCCTTTATGACACTCGAAAGAATATCCCTGTCGATATTCTTTTCCTTAGCCATCATCGAGAATGCATCTACTATTTCTGATTTCATTTTATTTCTTTAATTATTTTATTTTTTTGAAAAACTGATTTTTACTTTTAAAATCTTTATGTCCTGAAAATTTATCTCCCTTTCAGTAAAACTGCTCTTCTTCCCCTTTTCCTTGACTGCGATCTCAATTGTGATCCTTCCTTCTCCTTCTTCCGAAATTCCGGTTAATCTGCCTTCGGTTTTTTCACCATCATTCATTTCTATTTCCAGAATTCTCCCTGTATGCTTGTGCAGCTGCCATAGAAATTTCAACTGCCGCTCAGCTCCCGGCGATGAAACTACCAAATTTGAAACATCATTAAGAACAAGTTTCTCATCTATAAGACTGCTCAGGTCTTTATTTATCTTAGTTATCTCATCGATGTTTATTCCATTCTTGTTATCTACGAAAATTTCCAGAACCTTTGTTCCCTTCTCGCCTCTGAATACATATTCAATTATCTTGTAATCAGATTCAGAGAAATACTCCTCAATAAGTTGTCTTAATTCGTTTTCTTTTTCCATAAAAAAAAAGTGGGTTTCCCAACCCACCACATTATAATCATTAAAATCTTTGTAATTTACTCTTTTTGAATCAAAAATTCAAGGGAATGTACTGTAGAAATTGAGTCAGCGTGTATGTGATGCATTCTCGCATTCCATGCTGAGTCATTACTCTGATTACACTCTAATGTCAGGATTATCGCTCTGCATAACCTCGAAGTTTTACCCGGATCTTATTTAGTTTCACTAGAATTCTGAAGAGTCATTCCTGTCATCTGAAGTGTTTTATTTGTCATCGTATGAGTCCCTAGTGTCTTGCTGAAAGTTATAATAATCTTCCGGCAAGTT
>CAZLOL010000249.1:0-5435 GCA_964561045.1 uncultured Ignavibacteriaceae bacterium
TTACGAACTTTACGAACTTTACGAACTTTACGAACTTTACGAACTTTACAAACTTAACAAACTACATATACAGATAAGGTTTCCATTCTTCATCTATCCTTCCGGCAAAGTTCTTTATGAAAGTTATATGAGAAGGCCGTTTAGGTATATTCATTAAATGCATTTTAGCTTCTTCAGGAGTTCTGTTTCCTTTTTTATTATTACATTTAATGCAGGCAGTGGTTAGATTTTCCCAGCTGTCTTCTCCGTTCCTGGATTTTGGTAAAACATGGTCAACAGTAAGGTTTGTTGTATTACCGCAATACTGGCATCTGTGGTTATCCCTTCTTAAAATATTTTTTCTGGATAGAATTATTTTCTTGAACGGAACCCTTACGAAGAAAACTAAGCGGACTATGCTTGGATATTCGAAACTTCTCTGAACACTGATCACTTTTTTTTCAGCTATGCAGTAAATAGCTTCAGCTTTTCCTAAATATATTAATATGACTGCTCTCCGGACATTACAGATCGTTAACGGTTCGTAATTCTGATTTAATACCAGAACCTTTCCGTTCAAATAATTTATCTGATTGGTGTACCTATTTTTATAATCATGCTCGTAGAAGACAACCTCCTTTTATTTAGGGCTTTGTCAAATTAAAGATATTAAAAGGAAGAATCAATTTTAATTTATGGAACATTTAAATTTTTTAAATAGAAACATGAGGTTTGTCATAATTAATATAATATTGAAATTTCTGATTACTGCATTCATTCAGTTTCAATTTACAGACTGAATGGTTAATTTTGCTGAAATAATTCATATGGAAACGGGAAGTTTAATTTTAATATTGTCTTTCAGTATACCTGTTGTTATAATTCTTTTTATTTTGTTGATAATGAGAAGAAGTTTCAGGAAAGATGTCAGGCATTCAGAGGAACTCAACACAAGAATAGTTGATGCCAGACCTGCTTCTGCCGTTGTTATTTCTGCTTCACAGGGAATTGCTTCAGGTGACATTCACAGGATCATACATCTGAAGCTGCTGATAAATGACGGATTCGGTCCGTCTTATGAGGCAATGACTACATGGTTCATAAATACACTGCACTTTGATAAGATTAGGGAAGGTAATGCAATAATGGTCAAAGTGGATATTGAAAATAAGAATATCATATATCCGGCAGAAAGCTGGGGAAAATACTCTTCGGGCTACGAAAATTTATAGTACAGAATCAGGTTAATTATTACCATTATAATATCTTTCAATATAAAATTTATCTTTAAAATAAAGATCTTTCCATGCCGGATTGACTCTATCAAGTATCATGCCTTCCAGCGCTCCAAGAGTATAAAAACAATTTCTCTGATTTTCATTTAGCTCCTGCTTATCTGCTTTATCTAAAAGCTTATTTATGACTTTCACGTAGATTGAATCAAATGATATGAAATCATTCAACTGTAAATATTCATCGGAAGGATTATAATTGTTTTTAAGTGCCTTTGCAATCTCTGTCTCCGTGTATCTTGCTATGCCTTCCTGCCAGATCTGAAAAGAAAAATAATCAAAGTCTTTCTTATTCAGTAATGATCTGAATTTTTCCCTTTCAGATAAATAATTTTTTAGATTGAATTCAAAATCTGTATCACTACTAATTGACTGAAAAGTTTTAACGGCTGATTGGGTCACGATCTTATACTGATCAGAGATTTGCTTATTTTCATATGGAAATTTATAATTCAGCATCCACATTCCGCTTTTGTCATCACCTGCCAGATCAAGAGATTCAACGGCGGAATAATAATCGGGATGTGTTGCCTGAAACTGATGAAAATGCTCGTGCAGTATTGTCAGTATCCAGTTTAAACCCGGACGGCTTGTGTTTTCCGGCAGACCAACTACAATAGTTGATACACCGTTTACAGCAGGAAAGGTCGCGAGAAAATTGTTGCTGAATTGTCTCGGACGGATATAAATATTGCTGCCTGTAACTGAATCAAATCCCGTATCCGTAAAGTCATCTGAAGGATTGCTGTGATACATTAAATATTCATTCTCATCTGTAACCAGGAGCAAAGCGAATGGCGCACTGTCCCAGTCTTTCCAGACAGAATTACCGTAATCATTGAAAATTCTAACGGCTTCTGCTATTCTGATTTTATCTTCCGTTCTGAGAACATTCAGTTCACTTTGAGAATACAGAGAGTTAATGTTGGAAATAATTAAAAAAATAATTACTAAATAAATTTTCATGCACATATTTTCTGATGATCAGAAGAATTTAATTTAAATATTCCGGGATACGAAGAAGGGAAAAAATGGTTAGGAATTTTAATAGGTTCAGAAACATTAAGTTTAATCTATACAAAAAAAGATTATAACGAATTATTTTCCGGGATCTTTCAATACTTCACCGAATGCTATATCATATCCGTCAGGGTCATTTATTCCGAATTCTTTTACACCGTAAGGCTGAATGCACAAATCCCAGTCTATTGTTGCTCCGTTTGAGACAAAATCTTTATATATTGTCTCGACATCATTCACCCAGAAATAAACATTGGAAGTTGCCTGAACATTTTTCCAGTTAGGGACTATCTTCTCAGGCGGGCATTTAGCGAACATCAGATAAAATCCATCTCTGCCGGTAATACAGAAAGTGGGCGGATCTCCGTAAAAACTGTCTGTTGTAAATCCGCATTTGTCCCTGTACCAGTTTGCAGAATCCACAACATCTTTTACAAGAAGTATTGAGGCTGATGATATGATCTTTGCATTCATAATTATAAAAAATTAAAAACTAAGTTGAAATAAACTGAGATATATAATTAAAATTTTAAATAAATCGATTAATTTAAAATTCTTATTAACATATTGCCAATGACAGTTTATAATGTACGACCTTTTTAATCTAAAGAACAACGACAGACTAATATGTCAGTCGTTCTTATATCCTGGATTTCTGATAAAAGCTCTGATTATCAGGTTATCTGCTGTACTTAAGAACTGTCTTGCCGGAAGATGTTAAAATTAGTATACCTTTTTCAATTTTATATGCATCTACCGAAGCAAGTGTGGATACATATTCGCTTTCACCTGTACCGGGGCAGGTACTTTTTGTAGAAAAGAATTTTGAAAATGACATTAGGTTTCCAACTATCTGAACTCCTCCATTCGTTCTGTTACATCCGGAATTACTTGTGAATTTCTTATCTGCTTCCATTATCTCAAGATCCGGTATTCCTGTCATGTAGTTACCTTCATCGGGCTTCTGTCCGTTTATCTCAATGAGCTTCCACTTTCCATTTACTGTCATTGAAACTGTATCAGTCTCTGTCTCTGTCTCTGTGGTTGTCTTCACTGAATCTATAACTGTATCTTCCGGAACATCAATGTAATCAAAACTAAGTATGTATTTATCTGCCGAAGGACCTTCAAATCTTTTTCCATTCTCATCAAGTATAATAAGATTTTTCTTTGAAATTTCAAATAAACTCATCTCGTCAGTTTGCTTATATAGCTTTACTCTGTCAATTCCTTCCAGTTCCCACTTGCCTTCACTAATAACAGGCTTATCACTTTTTCCACGGTAGACTAACAATTCCCTGTAAGTCATATCATCTTTTAATTTGAGCTCGTAATAAATTCCCCTGCAGTCCGGACATGGTAATAAGCCGTAAAATTCACGGGACACCTTAAGTATGACGCTTTGCTTATAGTAATCATCCTTCTTACATGAGGAGATTATGATCATTAAGATCAGTAATATAAAAATTTTTTTCATATTAAATTTAATTTGTGCAAAAATAATTTATTTAAATTAAAAATGATATTGAGAATGAAATTTATTATCTGTCAGGATATTCTTTCATTAAGAATAGAATTTTTTCCCTTTTCGAATCGATTTCCAAATTACCCGGGTCAAATAATTTATCCTCGGCAAACAATGATCCAAGTCCTCCTCCATTTAAAGCAAAAGGAATTCCGACAATAAATCCTCCAAGCATACCGTCACCGAAATTGAACTTGCCGGAAAAACCAATATCCTGAGATCCTAAAACAAAGCCGGAAACAAAACCAATTGCATATCCGATAACAGCTCCTTTCATGAATCCTCTGCCTTTGAATATTATTGTTCTGATATCTATTATTTTCAGCTGTCCTGAAACATCATCTTTTAAAATCCTGACTGTTGAATCTTTCAAAAGAAAAAGGTTTATATCTTTGTAAACACTTCTTGTGCTTGTTACTACTGTGCAGTCAGTAGCAGTATCTTACAAAAAATGACGGATTTATTTTTTGAAATATTTAATGTATCTGATTTGTAAGAGTATGCTTAATTAAAAGCAGTTAATGCAAGAATTATTAATATTAATTTCATAAGCATTCATTTAAACTATTTAAAAAAATAATATGAAATACCTGCCTTAACCGGAAAATATGCTTCAAACGGATAAAATAAATAGCCGAATCCGTATGTCTGTATATCAGCTTCAATGTTAATTCCCAGATTATAAGCGGGCTTTATAATTATTCCTCCTCCGATCTGCAGAACAGGATATAATCTTGTATATGATCTGTTATAAAAAGAGTAATAACCTGAATCATAGAAAGAATAATATGTATAATTGTAAGAGTTTCTATGAAAAATATGTATCCCCACTCCAAGATTCAGATACACATCTATAATATTCTTCTTGTCAAATGTTCCTATTTGTGCATTTGCTATTATATCCGTATTACTCTCCTTTGCTCCTTCATTATATACGCCGTAAGCATATTCGTAATCAGCGCCTTTGAATGAAGTAAAAGAAAGATCGATCCCGATATTCCTGTATTCAGAATAAAAGTAAGAGAACCTGGCATTGATAATAAAATTTGACCTGTAGCTTCCGTATTCACTGCTGTTAGGCACCGTTCCGGAATTAAGTGTTGCAAGATATTTGTATCTGGACGATGAGATATCGCCGGTAATGCTGAATATATTGTTCCTTTCAATTGTCATCAGAATATTGTCTGATTTAATTGTAATGGTTTTTTCGTCCTGTGAAACAAGCGTACCGGTAATTTCCATTTCGTCAAATAAAGTCGGCTTATATTTATTTCCTGTAAAAAGTAAATCAGAAGGACTCAAAGTTTGAGAAAATAGTATTACGGGTATAATAAAGTTAAATATAAATATTACGATAATATATTTCATTCAGTCTTCATTTACTGTTTTAATATTACGAAAGTAAATATTTAAATAAAGACAGATTAAAGAAAAGATCTAAAATCAAAGATCTCATTGCCGCCCAAAACATTTTTCAAAATCTTAAAATCATTTGAAATATATCTAAAATGAATTAAAACGTTCAGGTTTAAAAAACAGATCCGCCTGTGAAAAATTGCCGTTAAAAAATTCTGAGCAATGGCAAAAGCAAAAATTTCCTGTCTGACGAGTTCGGCAGC
>CAZLOL010000250.1:0-5408 GCA_964561045.1 uncultured Ignavibacteriaceae bacterium
ACAAACTTTACAAACTTTACAAACTTTATGAACTTTACAAACTTTATGAACTTTACAAACTATTCATATCTTAACGAATCCACTGGATCCATTTTTGCTGCATTATAAGCAGGAAAGAAGCCTGCCAGAACTCCGAACAATAATGATACAAAAAGTGCCAGAATTATTACCCATAAGGGCATTGCAGTAGGCAGGACAAAAGCATCAATTATCAGACTGATCGGAAAAGAGATCATTATTCCGATAATTCCTCCCAGAAGACATATTGAACAGGATTCTATGAGGAATTGAAATAAAATAGTCCTTCGTTTTGCTCCGATTGCTTTTCTAATGCCGATCTCCTTTGTTCTTTCTTTCACGGAAACAAACATAATATTTGCAATTCCGACTGAGCCAACAATAAGAGATAAAGAAGTAATTAAAGTACCTATAATTTTAATTAAAGATGTTAAGCTTTCAAATGTTGACTTAAATGCTTCCTGTTGATTTACTCCAAAATCATCTCTCACTCCGAAAGGTACTTTCCTGGCTTTTCTCATAATTGAGATCACTTCTTCCTTTGTATCTTCCATATTGTTAATGTCAGCTGCTTTAATATTTATGCTCAGTCCTCTTTTACCACCGAATAAACCGAAGAACCTGTCTATGGGAATGATAACACGATTGTCAAGGCTGAATAGTCCCAGAAGACTTCCCTGCTTTTCCACTACTCCTATTACCCTGAATGAATATGATCCGATTTTTATTGATTTGCCAATCGGATTTGTATTTTCAAAAAATGCTTTTCTGATCTCTGTACCGATCACGCAAACCGGATATCCTCCATCTGATTCTCTCTGTGTAAAAAATCTTCCGTCCTCCAGATTCAGCCCGAATGTAGTCTGATATTCAAATGTAGTTCCCAGAACAAACACATTCTCAAGTACCAGATCATTGAATTTCAAAGTTCTTGTTCCTCCGACAGATGGACACATAACAGCTGCTGACTGAGAATTTTTATTCAGATAATCATACTGCGCCATCGTAATATCTTTTCTGTTTCTGTAAAATGACCAGTCCTCCTTTCCGAACCACTCGAACTTCTGAACATACAGAACATCTGCTCCTACCGCAGCAATGCTTTTTTCAAATGCCCTGCTGATTCCTTCAATTGCTGTCTGCATCAAAGTGACCGAAGTAATTCCTATCACAATTCCCAGTGTTGCAAGAAACGACCGCAGTTTATTGGCGGTGATCGCTCTGTAGGAAATAACAATGTTTTCCTTTATTTCCGCTAAAAGATTCATTTATTCCCGGATTAAGATTTCATTCTTTTCGGTTTTTGAAATTCCTTTCGGACTAAGTGTATCACTCTCTATCATTCCGTCCCTGATCTTTATGATCCTGTGCGCATGATGTGCAACTTCCTCTTCGTGTGTCACTATTATTATTGTGTTTCCCTTTTGATTAAGCTCTTCGAGTAACGCCATGATCTCTTCACCGGTTTTTGAATCTAGATTACCCGTGGGTTCATCGGCAAGTATTATAGAAGGATTATTTACAAGCGCTCTGGCAATTGCAACTCTCTGTCTCTGCCCTCCGGAAAGCTCGTTTGGTTTATGCATCATCCTGTCCTCCAGTCCGACATTGTATAAAGCTTCCTCTGCTTTTTCTATCCTGTCCGCTTTTGAAAGTCCTCCGTAGATCAGTGGCAGCTCAACATTATGCAATGCATTGCTTCTTGCAAGAAGATTGAAAGTCTGGAAAACAAATCCAATCTCCTTATTTCTTATCTCCGCAAGTTCATCATCGTCCATTTCACTGACGTTTTTACCGTTGAGAAAATATTCTCCGCTCGACGGAGTATCAAGACATCCTACTATGTTCATGAGCGTTGACTTCCCGGATCCCGACGGTCCCATAATAGCAACGTATTCATTTTTCTTTATATTGACACTTACACCTTTTAATGCATACAATTCTTCTGTACCCATTATATAGAGCTTCACGATATTCCTTATTTCTATTAAATAATTCTCCATTAGTTTTTTATGAGTGATATTTCAAATGACCGATATTCACTGATTTTTAAAATAACAAACCAGCAACTTTCAAATTTCAACTTTTAACTTTCAACTCTACTCTTCTTTATCAAAATTCTTTTTCTTTATTTCATTATCAACTTTCACTTTCTTTCCATCTTCGAGCTCTTTATTAATTGCCTTAAAACTCCCTTTCACAACTTCCTGATCTTCCTGAACTCCTTCTGTGATTTCAATATAAGAGTCATCGCTTATTCCTGTTTTGACTTCTTCTTTCTTTGATGCATTGTTATCAACCACAAAAATCACTTCCTTGGGTTTCATCTTTCTGTTAAGTTTCTCTTCTGATTCTCTTTTCATATTCTCATTTTCCGAATCTTTTCCCATACCACCGTCCTTCATTTCTTCTCTCGTAGTTACGGACTGGATCGGAACAGCCAGAACATTACTCCTTTTTTCCACTTCTATATCAACTGTACAGCTCATTCCGGGTCTAAGATCTACATCGTTGTTTATTATCCTGATCTTTACAATGAAGTTCACGACAGCATCCTGTGTGCCAAGTCCGGTTGTCTTTGCAGTATTAGCGATCTCATAAACATACCCGGTAAAGATTTTATTCGGAAAAGCATCTATCTCTACTTTAGCTGTGTCGCCTATATTTACCATTGTTACGTCTGTTTCCCCTACTTCCACCTGACATTCCATTGTTGAAAGATCTGAAATGATCATTATATCTGAACCCTGATTTGAAATAGTTCCTAAAACTTTCTCGCCCATTTCATTATTCAGTTGGGTTACAGTTCCGTTAATCGGGGAATAGATCGTGGTTTTTGAAATATCATATCTGATTTGGGAAAGTCCTGTCCTCTGCTGATTTATGATTGCAGCATTGGAATTAAGCTGAGCCAGCGCCTGATCAACGTTATTCTGGGCATTATCAAGCTCGCTTTCTGTTGCAAGTCCTTTTGACTGTAATTGCTTTATTCTGTCAAGTTCCTGCTGATATTTCTTTAAAGTAACTTCATTTACTTTCATATTGCTTTCAGCTACCTGAATCGCTGCATTCTGCTGCTGCAGCTGTGGAGCGTATGCTTCCTGTTTTATCTTTACAAGCAGATCATTTTTTTTGACTTCATCACCTTCTTTAAAGGGCAGCGAAATTATTTCACCGCTTACTTCAGCGCTGATTTTAACTTCTGTTTCAGATTGTATTTTTCCCGTGGCGGTAACTATTTGTGTGATATCCCTCTTCTTGATCTTTTCGGTTTGAACTGTAATTAGATTTTCTTTCTTACCTGAAACAATTACAGCGATTGCAATAATTGCAACTAGCAGCAATCCGATTATCCATAAAAGTTTTTTTCTGCTTTTCTTTTTTTTCTTCTTTACCGGCGGTAAAGGTTTAGGTATTTCCGGGATAGTAGTTTCTGACATATTCTGCTGATTTAAAATTTTAGTATAATTGTTTTATTTATTTAAGATCGCCGACGTAATATTTGATCCTTCTTTCAGCAAGAAGAAAATCATAATATGCATTGATCAGATCTATCTTTAATGTATTAAGCTTTGTTGCGGCAGTCTGAGCATCAAGCAATGTGCCTAATCCTACTCTGTAATTTTCCTCTGATAAGATCTTATCCTGCTCGGCTGATTTAATATTTCTGTTAAGTATCTCTATTTGCTTGTATTGTGTCTCAAGATCAATATATGATTTCTTTATCTCACTTCTGATCTGCTGCTCAAGCTGTCTTATATTATCCTGATTCTGCTTGATATTGATCTCGGTAGACTGCGCTTTGTTGTCAAGCTTAAAACCCTGAAACAAAGGATAGCTTAATGAAAGACCGAAATTAAACGCCCTGGAACCCAGTATATTCTCTACTCTGGATGCATTAAGATTGTAATTTGCAAATCCTGTTAAGGTCGGAAAATACAGATTCTTTTTATCTATATCATACTGCACCTGGCTGATTTTTATATTCTGCTGTGAGGCTTTATAATCATACCTGTTGCTTAAAGCTTTGTTTAACAGCACTTCTGAATTGGAGTTTCTGTCTAATATAACTTTTAGTTCGGTATCTGATAGATTTGTCTGAATTTTATCGTCAGATACTGAATATTCTTTGTTCATATCTGTATTCATTGCAAGAAGAAGATCAACTTTGCTTTTTTTCAGTTCGTTTTTCGATCTCTCAACGGCAAGTTCATTCTGAGCGACCTGTACATCCTGCCTGTAAACATCAGCTAAAGTTCTTTTCCCAACATTCATGTATTCATTCACTCTATCCAACTGTGCTTTTGAATCATTTAAATTCTCCTCATTAGCGATAACAATTTTCCCCTTTTTTAAAACATCAAAATATACTGTGCTTATATTGTAAACTATATCGTATTTTTGTTTATCAAGACTTATAATTGCTGAAATTTCATTTTCTTTTGCAAGATCGATCTGCTTTAAATTTGAAAATCCGTTGAAAAGAGTCACATTTGTATTTAATCCCAAGCCAAAGTTGTTTATCCATGTATCCTGCTCAGGAATAACTATTGGAACGCCGTTCTGGAATGAAACTGTACCGTCGGAATAAGTATTGTTCCTGCTCCAGCCTGCAGTCATGCTCAAAGAAGGATACAAATTACCTTTCGAGGTTTTTGTTGAAAGTTTCTGTATTTCAAGATTTTTCTCAAGATTGGATACATTTGTGTTGTTTTTTATTGCAATGTTCACAGCTTCATCCAGATCGATGATTTCCTGAGCGTTTAAATTAATTACAGCAGAAAAGAAAAATAGCAGAAGGAGAAATATTTTTTTCATTAAATGTTTTAAATTCATATAAGAATCAGTTAAATATAACGTATGTGAAAATAATAAGTTTCAATAACAACTAATACACATAAATAAAATTTTATTTTGTATTCTGTTTAATGGGAATTTCAGGTTCAATCCCTGTGATACAATATCTTTACTGATATTTATTCGAATCCTGATTCACATATTGCCTGCTGTACTTTAAGATTCTGCATATAATCATCTTTTGTGCCGCATATATCTTTAGCGTTTATGACATTAATTCTCTTAAAAGGTTTCATGTAATTTCTTACTTAATTATAATTAATGTAAATTTAATAAGAATACTAAAACCTAAGTGTAATTTTTTGTAATGAATAATAAAATATTTTTTTATAGTAATGAATCTTACTGCTTCTCTTTTTCCCATAACAAATTAACTCTACAAACTCTTCAAACTCTATAAACTCTATAAACTCTATAAACTCTACAAACTCTATAAACTCTATAAACTCTGCAAACTCTACAAACTCTACAAACTCTTCAAACTCTACAAACTCTACAAACTCTACAAACTCTACAAACTCTGCAAACTCTAC